>CAZMMV010000015.1:0-27097 GCA_964567475.1 uncultured Tissierellaceae bacterium
TTATTATTTATATAACACTACATCCTAATGTACTTTCTAACTGTTTTAATGCAAACTCATGAGCTTCTTTATCAAATGAAGCAACTCCATCTCTATAGACAGTCACATCATATGAAATGTTTCTTCCATCTGCTGACGTATAAAGTACACAAATATTAGTACACACACCTACTAAATATATTTCAGTAATATTTTTTTCTCGCAAATAAAGATCTAAATCTGTTCCATAAAATGCACTATATCTTCTTTTCTTAATTATCTTATCATGATCTAATACTTCTAATTCAGAAATTATTTCACTGCCTTGTCTACCAGCTATACAGTGGGGTGGAAACATATCAAACTCCTTATCATCTACTTCATGATTATCACATATAAAAATTACTGAATCTCCTGATTTTCTAAATTCATTTATCTTATCTTGAACAAATGCTACTATATCTCTACCGGCTTTACCATTTTCAAGAGCTCCACCTTCATTTATAAAATCATTTAGCATATCTATTACTAATAATGCCTTCATCTTTTTCCTCCTTGAATTTTATTGTTATAATATAATTTAATTTACACTAAACAAACAATTGTAAATCATATCTGCTGCATCTTCTCTTTTCAACTCAGCTTTAGGGGCCAATTTTTTATCTTCAGCTTTAACTATTCCAAGGCCGTATGCAATAGATAAATGACCTCTTAAATCTGGATTTAAATCCTCTGAATCAGTAAATAAATCCTTATATATTTCAGTTAAATTTGCAATTTTATCGTATCCTAATGCCCTTATTATATATAATATTCCTTCTTCCTTAGTTACTAAGCTTTCTGGATTCTTTTCATCATCTTTTATGATTTTCATTTCACTAAGATGCCTATACATATCATCTATTTCAATATAAGGATATTTTGCCTTTGTCAATAAATATAAAAAATCCTTTTGACTTATTTTTTCTTTTGGCAGAAACTTTTCCCCAGATAAAGAAATTCCATATTGAGCTAATATATTTATTTTATCTTTTGCATAACTATTTTCTATATCTTTATACTCAATTATCGAAGGTTTTTTATAAATCTCACCTATATCATTTAATATATTACCTGTATTAGCATCAATATTAGACGGTTTTTCTTTATTTAAAGCATATACTAATATTACTTCATTCTTATCATTAACTTGAGTATGGTCAATATCATATATATTTTTACTTGTATACTTTAATTCTATTCCAATATTCTTAAATAAGATATCATATGCCTTATCTAAGGATATCAAGTTATCTTTTGATGGGAAATCCTTATCACTCCAAGTAATATCGTAACTTTCAACATCTCCATTAATAGCATTTATATAAATATTGATACCTTCACTTTCTACATATGCATTATCAACTTTTCTAATAAAATTAAATCTATATCCTTCTTTATCTTCTAATGGTCTATCAATTTCAAGATTATCTCTTAATTCAATTTCATCATAATTATCTGAAGCAACTTTTTTAATAAATTCCTTGGCAAACTTTAATGAATCTTCTTTATTGTACTTAGGCTTTTTATCTAGATCAAAATCTCTACCTTTAAAGAAACTTAAGAGCTTTTTACTTTTAGCATTTATACTTATATCTGATATATAGTGTCTGGAATCAGTTTCTTTTAGAAAACTCATTTCCCAAACATACTCATCGTCATTTCTCCAGTTTTTATGAAGATTTATATTCCTTAGCTTATATTCTCCATCTAGTTTTAAGATTTCTCTAGCAAGTTTTTCAGCTTCCTTTTTAGTAACAAGTCCACTTATATCTTTTATGGCTTCTTCCTCATAAGGACTCAGATCTTTTACACTTTCATTCATAGATCCACCCATACCCTCAGCTTTGTCATAAAGCCTATAATGATCATATGTAAAAGCTGTTTGTCCATTCTTTGCATCTATTCCTAGCTCCCCATCTAAAGGTCCATATACTAAAAACCTTTTTGACTCCCTATCTTGACCACCTAATTTATATATTAAATCTAATCCTATTTTTTCCTTGTATAATTCTTTAGCCTTTTCTAAAGATATAATATCTTTTGTATCTGGAAACTTTAAATTCTTACTCCATCTAGTAGAATAATCAATTACTTCACCTGTAAGATTATCTACACTAACATGAACCCTATCACTATAATAAGGAATATCATTTTCACTTCTTACAAAATTATATCTATACTCATTAGAGTTTATATTTAGAACTTCTGAGTCATCTATATATTTAATATTAGATGAAAGTTTTGGAGAAATCTTTTTAATAAAATCCTTGGCTATCTTAAGCCCTTCTTCTTTATTTATATTTGCTATCTTATTTTTTTCTCCTCCATGATTTACTTGGTTTTTCCAATAATTAATAATATTACCATCAACACTTATAGATACATTTATATTTCCTAATTGATCTTTACTATCTGACCAATTTAAATAAAAGACTGTTTCCTCTCCCATAGAACTTATACTTTGATCAAACTTATCATATTCATTCCCAATATCAAATAAGTCCTTGCTCCTTATAATGGCTTCTTTTAACTGTTTATCATGACTTTCCTCTGCAAATGAAGTCATTGGAATAATACTTAGTATCATGACCATTGCCAATATAAATGATATCTTAGATTTCATTTTACCATCTCCCTTGACTTTTTATAATTGTCCCATTATTCACAGTATACCATTAAATCAAATAATATAGTTACAAATACTTTACAATAAACATAAAAAGGACTAGGCCAATTACCTAATCCCTAGAACTTTATCTATAATTGCATATCTCCAAGTTTTATATATCCTTTCTTCCTCATCCACTTAGATATAGCTAAAGATATAATAGCTGGTAATATAAAATGCATCAAAGCTATTAATATAAAGGTAGTGGTGCTAGCTCCCATTACATCTATAGTGGCAAATTGACCTACTAAACCACTAGTTCCCATACCTGCTCCTATCATATTTCCTTCCATTTTTAACACATAGGTAGATATTGGTCCTAGTATTGCCGATGCTAATATAGCTGGTAAAAATATAATTGGTTTCTTTACTATATTAGATATTTGTAACATAGAAGTACCGATTCCTTGAGCTATAAATCCTCCAAATCCATTTTCTTTATATGATACTACTGCAAATCCTATCATATTAGTAGCACATCCTACTGTAGCAGCTCCTGCGGCAAGTCCAGTTAGTCCCAATGATATTGCCAATGCTGCAGAGCTTATAGGAAGTGTAAGCACTATTCCCATAACTACAGACACTATAATGCCCATAGGTATTGGATGCATTTCTGTTGCTGCATTTATAATAGTTCCAAATAAATTCATTATCATAGACATATAAGGCCCAATATAGTTTCCTACTAGTCCACCTAAGATTATGGTTCCTATTGGAACTAATACAATATCCACCTTTGTCTTACCACTTATTAGCTTAGAAAACTCAGCTCCTATTAAAGCTGCAATAAATGCACCTACTGGCTCCCCTATAATTATAGTAGGATCTCCTCCTGCTGAAAAAGAAATACTTCCTGCCCCTATAGCACCTACTGCTATAGATGCAAATATTCCTAAAGGTGGTGCTCCTACACTATAAGCGACTCCAGCACCTATAGCTGGTCCCATCAATCTTTGCGCTATATTTCCAAAGCTTATTAAAAGTTGAATGTTTAAAAATGTACCTATCTGTTTAATTATAAGACCTATCAATAATGATGCAAAAAGCCCTAGAGCCATTCCATTTAAAACCTTTACTAAGTAGTTCCTTATACCAGCTTTTGATTTATTCAATTGAAACATCTCCCTAAGTGTATTTACTTCTGTCTTGTCACCTACAGTTATAAATATAACATCTTAGTCTTCTTTTATCAAGTACTTTTTTTCCAATAATTTTTCTTTTATCTTAATAAGCATTTCCTCATTATCTACTTCTATTTTATGTATATGAATCCCATCTGTTAAAGAGGATAAGGCTTCTGCTTTATATTTTTTTAAATTTACCATAAACTCATTTAAGTCATACCTAGAGCTTATTTGTAATTGAGATTTAATCTCTCCATATAAAGGATGTTCTACTGATACATCTATTATTTTTCCTCCATAACTTAATATGATGTCTAGTTCCTCTTCTATTTCTTTATCATTATCATGTTTACAGACTATTGTTCTAATTATTTTATTACTTTCATAAGCTTTAGGAATCAGATATCCTCTAGGAGTAGCCAAGATATCTTCTCCCTTAGCTCTTAGAACTGCAACATCTTGAACTATAACTTGTCTACTTACACCAAATTTCTCAGCAATTTCTGTTCCCTTTACTGGTTTTTCTAAGCTATTTAAAATCTCAAGTATTGCTTTTCTTCTTTCTTTAGTATCCACATTATCACCATCCTTTTATTAGCTTTAACTATTCCCATCTCAAATCAGGTCCATAAAATTTTAAAGGTATAAACTTATCTAGTATTCTTGAAAATACCCTATCTGTATAAGTTTCTGATATTTCTTTTGGTGTAAGATTTGTTGATATTATTGTCTTTTTACCACTTATTATTCTAGTGTTAACTATGTTGAAGATTTCTGCATTAGTAAATGTATTTGCAACTTCTGTCCCAAGATCATCTATTATCAATAAATCTGTATCAAAAAGCAGGCTATATTGATAATCATTTAATCTTTTATCACCTCTATTAAATCTATGTCTTTCTATTATTTCAAGTATGGTAAATGCAGTTTGATATACTACTATCTTATTTTTATCTAAGAGAGACTTAGCTATACAATTACATAAATAAGTTTTACCAAGACCTGTTGTACCATAAAAAAGCAAGTTATCTCCATTATTTTCATTGAAATTATATATAAAACCTTCTGATATGCTTAATATATCAGTCATATTTTCCTTAGGAGTCATTTTTTCATTTTCAAAGGGTTCATCCCTAAATATTTCTATATCAAAATTTGAAAAGTTTTCTTTTAAAAGTACATTCTCTATATTTGACATTCCATAGGCTTCAGAGACTAGAGCTTGTTTTAAACAACTACATTGTTTTCCATTGTCTAAGTAACCCTTGTCTTTGCACTTATCACATTCATAATTTACATCCATATAATCTACTGCTATATTGGACTCTGTCATTAAATAAGCTTTTTCCATTTTTAAGTTTTCTATTTGCTCCTTAGCCTTAGCTGCTACTTCCTTATATTTTTCTGGATTACCTATTATATATTTTGACATAGAAAGTCCTGTCTTTACTATCTCATCATCAATCCTCTTTATTGCAGGTATTTTCTTATATATTTTTTGTACCCTAACTCTTTGCTCGTGGAGTGCTCTATCTCTTTTTCTTTCATATTCAGTTGTAATCTTATTTAGTATATCTTTATACATACTTAAGCCTCTCCTTTTGCACGCTCATTATATGCTTCTCTTTTTTTCCTAACTATATCTTCTAGTTCATCCGAACTATACTTATCCGTTCTTTGCTCAAAATTATGGAATCTTGTCTGTAATGGTTTTGATCTATTCTTTGAAGATTTTGTATTGTTATATTCTTTCCTTTGCCTTGGTTTATCCTTTTCTGCTATTTCATCTATTGTCTTTATTCCTTTTTTATGCCAAGACTCTAGTACTCCATTTATATAATTAACAGTTGGATTAGCAACATTAGCAGAACTCTCACAACCCCTTAGTACCATTTCTAGGGAAAATTCATATTCATCAAACCATTTATCTATTACAATCATTTCTCCCCTTGTAATAGTTCTATTTTGCAATCCCAGAGAACTCATTACTTTCTCATATTTATAGTACTTCTCATCTCTTGTCTTATAGTATTCTGTTACTGCTTCTATATTTGTAAGTCCATTATCATACCAGTTTCTAATTATACCTTCAACATACTTTACATTTCTAACACCTTTTCTCTCAACTCCATAGAAAAAAGCCTTTTCTATAACATCTGGATTCATATTATAATCTTCTATCCATGTTAGAATTCTTTCTTTCTCATAAGGTACTGTTTGTCTTCTCATTATATCATTTATTTTATTAAACATTTGATTTACCTCTGGTATTTGGTTTGCCTGTATGATTTTTTGAGATCCTGTTGGTTTTTTCTTAGGAATAGTTTGTTCTTCTGTTCTAAATAATTCAAGATTGTTTTTTATGTATAGTTGCTTTAAGTTTAAAAACTTAACATTAAAATTATACTTTTTTTCGTCTTCTTTTAGTATTTTTTCTATTATTCCTTTTTTCTCCCAAAAATCCCAAGCTCCAAGTACATCTTCAAGAGGTATCTCTAAATGTTTTGCTATAGTTTCATTATTTACCTCAATTTCTTCATCCCTATCATGGGCATACTTATATCCTAGTAAATATACCTTTACATAAGTTCCATTTGCCATAGGCATATAATCATTTATAAATATATTTTCTATAGGTGTATCACCTAAGTCCATATCTGTAGTTTCTAATTTAAAACTCATCTTATCACTCCATCCTTCTTTAAGGATTTTTCCTTATGTTAAAAAATCTTTTCTTAGTCAAAATCATCCTATAAATATAGTTATATATATTTTCCCCATCTATTACAAAAGATGACTTTTCTTCTAGGAAATATGGATCATTCCTATTTATATATGGATTACAAAACTCATCAAGATAATATCCCTCTTCTATAAATCCGATTTTTTCATAAACCCTATGTGCTCTTTTATTAAAACTTGCCACTTCTAGTAGCATTTTTCTCATTCTCATATTTGTAAAATATTCATTTAGAAAAACTTCCAGTATTTCAGTTCCATATCCTTTATTTATATAATTAGGATCCAATACTATACCTAAAGTAGATATCCTTCTAAAGTGCTTTATATCTTTTATACCCATATATCCTATTAACTTTTCTTCTTCATTTCTTATACCATAGTATTTATTAAAAATACTTTTGGTCTTTATCCTATACCACATCTTTATTTCCTTATCATTCATCTTTGGAAAGTTGTAATCTTCTAAAAGAGGTGTATCATGAAATCCCCACTCTCTCATAAGAAATACATCATCTAGTTTCAATCTATCTATTATTATTTTATCCCCTTTTATTTCCAAATAATCAGCTCCTGTAACTCAATTATAAATTAAATATTACTCCATAAGATAATAAATTGGATTACAAAATTAATTGTAATCCTATCTACTCTAACTGCTAATTATCATAATCTCTTACCATATTTACAAATTTTGTATATTCATTTTTAAATACTAATTCTATACTTCCTGTTGGTCCATTTCTATGTTTTGCTATTATTAGTTCTCCTATATTTTTCTTTTCAGAATCCTCATGATAATAGTCATCTCTATATAGAAACATAACTATGTCAGCATCCTGCTCTATAGCTCCAGATTCTCTTAAGTCAGACAATATAGGTCTATGGTCTGATCTAAGTTCTGGTGCACGGCTAAGCTGCGACAGGGCTATTACAGGGCATTCCATTTCTTTTGCCAATCCTTTTAATCCTCTAGATATAGCTGAAATTTCTTGTTGCCTATTTTCTTGTCTTCCTTCTAGTTGCATCAACTGAAGATAGTCTATAACTATAAGATCAAGACCCTTTTCTATTTTCAATCTCCTACATTTTGCTTTCATTTCCATTAAGGAAATAGCTGCTGTATCATCTATGGATACTTGAGCCTGAGAAAGTGGTGCCATTGAATTTATGATTTCTAGCCATTGATCTTCTTCTAGTCTCCCTGATATTATATTTTGAAGATCTACATGAGATGTTGAAGATATCATTCTTTGTACAAGTTGTTCCTTTGACATCTCAAGAGAAAATATAGCTACTTTAGCCCCATATTTCAAAGCACTATTAGTAGCTATATTGATACCTAGAGCTGTCTTACCCATAGAGGGCCTTGCAGCTAGTAATATTAAATCAGATTTTTGTAAACCAGATAATTTATTATCTAGATCTATAAATCCTGTACCAAGTCCTGTTAATTCATCTTGATTAGCAGCTCTTGCCTCTATTTGAGCAAAAGAATCTAATAATACCTCTGACAAAGGTGAAAATCCTTCCCTGTGTCTTCCTTGGGTTATATCAAATATTGATTTTTCTGCATGTTCAATTATCATATTTACATCTTCTGAGTCTTCATATGACTTTCCCAACACATCATTACAAGAATAAATCAACTTCCTAAGAATTGACTTTTCTTCTACTATCTTACAATAGTACTTTGTATTTGCAGTAGTAGCTACACCACTTGAAAGATCCGCAAGATAAGTAACTCCACCTACATTTTCTAAATTATCTCTTCTTTTAAGTTCTTCTGATAATGTAATTAAATCAACAGGTTCATTTTTATTAAATAAAACTAATATGGTTTCAAATATCTCCTTATTAGCTTCTTTATAGAAATCATCTGGCCTTATTATTTCCAAGGCAGTATTTATAGACTCCTTTTCTAATATCATAGCACCTATTACCGATTGCTCTGCCTCTATACTATGAGGAGGAATTTGTCCAATTAATTGATTTTCTATTTGAACCACATCCTTACTTTTCTTTTACATTTACCTTTAAGGTAGCAACTATTTCTGGATATATCCTAATATCTACCTGAGTAGTACCTAAGGTTTTTATATTATCTTTTAATTCTATTTTTCTTTTGTCTATATTAATTTTCTTTTGTGATTTTAGTGCATCTGCTATATCTCCTGAAGTAATTGAACCAAATAGTCTTCCACCTTCACCAGCTTTTCCGTCAAGGTTAATTGATATACTTTCAATCTTCTTCTTTAATTCTGAAGCTTCTTCTACTTCTTGTTCCTTTGTTTGTTTCCTTTTAGCTTGGTCAGTTTTCCATCTACTTATATTGTTTGGTGTTGCCTCTATAGCATCACCCTTTGGAAGCAAGTAATTCCTAGCATGTCCTGTCTTAGCCTCAACTAAATCTCCTTCTTTACCTAAACCTTTTACATCTTTTAATAATATTATTTTCATTATTCTTCACTCTCCTTTAAAAATTCATCTATAGTTTGTTCAAGTATAGATTCTGCTTCATCCATTGTAGTGTTACTTAATTGGGTTCCAGCACTAGTCAAATGACCGCCCCCTCCAAGTTTTTCTAAAATTAATTGAACTGATATATTTCCTAAAGATCTTCCACTTATATGAATTCTACCATTAGTATAAGTCATTACAAAAGAAGCCTCTACTCCATTTATATTTAACAATTCATTTGCTGCCTGTGCTGCTATCAATATGGAGTCATCCATTTCTTCTTCAAGTCTACCTATAGCAACAATATCAAAAAGTATTTTTGATGATTTTATTACTTCAGCTTTGTAAACAAAGGTACTAAAGTCATCTCTAAAAAATTGGCTTACAGATACAGTATCTGCTCCAGCACGCTTTAATACTGATGCAGCTTCAAATGTTCTAACTCCTGTTTGAAAACTAAAGTTTTTAGTATCTACAGTTATTCCAGCAAGTAATGCTTCTGCCTCAAACTTGGTTAAATTTATTTTATCTCCCATATAGGATAATACTTCTGTAACCAATTCACATGTAGAGGATGCATAGGATTCTAAATAAGTAAGCACTGGATCCTTTATAAACTCTGCTCCCCTTCTATGGTGATCTATGACTACCACCTTGGGAATAATATCTAACAAGCCTGGTTCCTCTGTAAAACTTGGCTTGTGGTTGTCTACTACTATAAGAAGAGAACTTTCATCTGCCATTTCTAAAGCATCTTGTGGTAACAACATTTCATCTAAAAGTTCACTTTGATCTTCTTTCATTCTATCATATATATTTTTAATCGAAGGGTTCTCTCCAGAAATAACTAAATATCCTTTTTTATTCCTATCCTTTACAGCCCTAAGTACTCCTATACCCGCTCCAAAGGAGTCCATATCTGGATTTTTATGTCCCATTACAAAAACTTGATCTGCCTGATCTATTAATTGTCTTAGGGCATATCCTATAACTCTTGCTTTTACTTTATTTCTTTTTTCTACAGCCTTTGTTTTTCCTCCATAGAATGATAATTGATTATTGTGTTGAACTACAACCTGGTCTCCACCTCTACCTAGTGCAACATCTATAGCACTGTTACTGTTTTTAAAGGACTCAGAAGGATTGTTACCATCTACACCAACTCCCATACTCAATGTAATAGGAATAGTATTACCTAAATCTAATTCCCTCATCTGATCTAATATATCAAATTTTTTACTTTGAATATTTCTAAAAGCAGACTTTTCCATAATAATAAAGTATCTATCATTTTCATATTTTCTAACAACACCATTGTACCTTGAAAAATAGCTATTAATATTTTTATCTATTTCTGCTAATAACATTGGTCTGTTTATATCTGGTGTGTTATTTTTTATATCGTCATAATTATCTACATAAGCTATTGCTATGATTAATTGTTCATTTTCATACCTCTCACTAAGATTTACATAATCAGTATTTTCAACCCAATAAAGCATAGCAATTCTATTATTTATACTGTTTGTCTTACTTGTGTCTACTAAATTAGGATGAACTCTATAATTCTTCCCATTAAGCTTTACATTTAAAGGACTTAATTTTTCATCCTTTACTATATTATCTAAGTTGATTTCTGGTATTAACTCAGATATTCCATGATTCAATAACTCCTCTTCATCCATCATCTTTAGAAATGGAGTATTATACCATGATATTTTTCCTTCATCATCTAAAATAACTAAAGGAAAAGGCATGTTAAAAGTAGCATGTTTAGTTGCAGAATCAAATTCATCTGATAAAGATTCCATATATTCTGTAAACCTTTTTCTTTCTTTAATTGTACTTTTAATACTACGAAATATCAAATATCCTAATACAAAAAAACCCAATATAGATAATAAAGGTTGATAAAATGCTATTATTATTAAAAGTATAGCTATAGCTATAAGTTGTATGTTGACTTCTGATAAAATTAAAGATTTCTTATCTTTCATATAAACCCTCCTCTTAGGACTTTGGCCTTCTTAATTTTCTAATATCAAAAGCTGAATCAATTACTCCAAGTAAAATGATAAGGCTTCCAATCGGTAAAAATACTAAGTTTAAGACTATAAGTATTACCCTAAATATAAATTTTATCTTCATCCTTTTTAGAAAAAAATCTAAAACCGCCAGTCCTTGAAGCATAAAAGTAATTCCTGCTAAAAATGTAATATTAGCTAATAAGGCTTCATTGTATTGAAAATCAAGCCATTTAAGTATAAAGGCAAAAATCAACATTACTCCTACACCTAATAAAATATTACTAGGCAATTTAAACCTAGAAAATCTAGGCCTTTTTATTAATTCATATCCCATTTTTCTTAATACTACTCCAGTAAAAAAATAATTTATATATGCAATAATTATTGAAAAAATAAATATAAAAGAAGGTATTAACATTAATATCCCATTATATCCACTTTCAATCACATCTGCTATCTTAAGTACTTCATGATTAGTCAATCCCATTTCCTTAAGACCATCTATTTGCATAGACATATATTGAGAAAATCCATGCTCCATCTCAGTTATTAAATCTATATTTGCAATTCTAATACCTAATATCATCATTATAACAAGAGGTATTAAAAAACATAGGCTTGATATTAAAATTGTTTGTTTTGAACTCTTTCTGTTTTCAATACAATAATTCATTCCTATGCTTAAAGGTGCGAATATAAAAATCAATGATGCCCCTATTGTATTACCAATAATAATCTCTACAATCAATAGGGTTAGTATTATTGATACAATATTTGAATACCAATTATTTCTAACACCTAATACTATAAATGGCATAGGGATAAGAAGGATTAATAGAGGTAAAAATTGAATTCCATAAACTATGTAAATCGCCATAAACAATGTAACTAATAGAGCTTCTATTATAATATTTTTCTTATTATCTTTCTTGTTCAAATTCTCACCTCTCATCTCTATTTTCTTCTATAAATTTTAGTAATATACTTAAATCTCCATAGGATTTTTCTATCTTATGTTCTTCTATTAAATTCATCTTAATATTTTCTTTTAAGGCTAAAACCATATTTTCATAAGTTAGACCTAACCTTTTACCTAGTAATAATGATTCTAGTATTAAGTTTGATATTACATCTTGAAGATTTTCCTTTGTATTTAATTCTCCATTTGCTAGTGTACCGTATAGATCAGCAACAGTGGATATTAATTGAGCCTTTAGCCATTCTACAGTTCTCATGTTTTTTATAATATCTATATCTTTATTTTCCATCTATACCCCATCCTTATATAGTTTTTCACTTATTAGAATAATACAAAGTATATGAACATAAGTTAAATAAAAAAGAGAGGATATCCTCTCTTATTCTGCACTATATGGTAGTAAAGCTACTTGTCTTGCTCTTTTAATAGCTATTGTAAGTTCTCTCTGATGTTTTGCGCATGTTCCAGAGATTCTTCTAGGAAGAATTTTTCCCCTATCAGTTATATGTTTATTTAATTTGTTTATATTTTTGTAGTCTATACTTGATGATTTATCTGCACAGAAACTACATATTCTTTTTCTTGGTTTAAATCTTCTTTGCATGTTTTACCCTCCCTCTAAAATGGAATATCATCATTATCAGTAGGATGGAAACCTTCTATTCCGCCAATATCATCACTTGAGTTGTCATATCCTGAGGAATTATCTTTATTATTGTCTCCCCATTCTAAAAACTCAACTTGATTAGCTACGACTTCTGTAGTATATCTTCTAATGCCATCTTTTTCATAGGAACCACTTTGCAATCGTCCTTGTATTCCCACTAGTCTTCCTTTTACTAAAAATTTAGCACAGTTTTCTGCAATTCTTCCCCATACTACAATGTTTATAAAATCTGCTGTTGGCTGATTTCTAGATTCCATTTCTTGTTTTTTTTCTTTTGAAACTCCCTTATCTACTGCTAAGGAAAATGTAGATACTGCAGTTCCTGAAGGAATATATCTCAATTCAGGATCCCTTGTTAATCTACCAATTAATACAACATTATTCAAATTATTCACCTACCCTTAGATTATTAATCTTCTCTAATGATCATGTATCTCATAATGCTGTCTGATATTGCTGCAACTCTGTCAAGTTCTTTGATAACTCCTGGTGTAGTTTCCATATTTACCAATATATAGTAGCCTTCACCAATATCATTTATTTCATAGGCAAGCTTTCTAACTCCCCATTCATCAACATTTGTTATAGTTCCATCTGCTTCAATTATACCTTTGAATCTTTCCATTAATTTAACTCTTTTTTCTTCTTCAGTTGTTGAAAAGATAAACATTGCTTCATATTTTCTCATTTAATTCACCTCCTTGTGGACTATCGGCTCTATTATAAAATAGAGCAAGGATTACCAACATATTATATCATTAATAATTTTACTATGCAAGGAGATTGTTATAAGTTTTTTCAAATAAAATACTACTTAAAATATTATTTTAAGTAGTATTTTATTGTTTTAATTATTTTATTGTTTTAATTATTTCATCTCATCCTTTATTACTTTTCCTAATCTCTTTATTCCATCTACTATTTTTTCTTCATTCATGTTTGAATAATTTAATCTAAATGTATTTTCATTGCCTCCATTTGGATAAAAAGCTCCTCCTGGAACATAAGCTACATTTTGTTCTAGTGCTTTTGGTGCTAAGTCTCTAGCATTCATATATTCTGGTAATACCACCCAAGTAAACAATCCACCCTCTGGGTAAGTATAAGTCACTTCTTTTGGAAACTCTTCTTTTATAGTTTCCATCATTAAGTCACGTCTAACCCTATATAAGTCTATTATATCCTTAATGTGAGTATCTAAATCATATAACTCTATAAATTTAGCTACTTCCATTTGTGAAATAGTACTTGATTGTAAATCTGCACCTTGTTTTAGCATAACAAATTTATTTAAAACTTCACTCTCTGCAACAATCCAACCAAGCCTTAAACCTGGGCATAATATTTTTGAAAATGTACCAAGGAATGCTACTCTTCCCTCTGTATCATAATGTTTAACAGCTGGTAGAATCTCTCCTTCAAATCTCAGTTCTCCATAAGGATTATCTTCAATAATATAAACATTATAAGTGTTAGCCAATTCTACAAGTTTCTTTCTTCTTTCTATTGACCACGTTTTTCCAGATGGATTTTGAAAATCTGGTATAACATAAATAAATTTAACATTATCATTATTTTTTAATACATCTTCTAGTTCTTTCATATCCATTCCGTCTTTATCACCTGATACTTCAAAAAAAGTTGGTTCATAGGCTCTAAATGCATTGATAGCACCTAAATAAGTTGGACTTTCACAAACAATTGCATCTCCTGGATTAATAAAAAGCTTGGCTGCAAAATCTAGTCCCTGTTGTGATCCACTAGTTACCAGTATATCTTCTGCCTTAGCATCTACTTTTAAATTTGCCATTCTGCTTGCAATAGCTTTCCTAAGTGGTTGAAATCCTTCTGTAGCTCCATATTGTAGAGCTTTTGCACCTGATTTTTCCAAAACTTCCCTTCCAACCTTTATGAATTCGTCAATAGGGAATGATTCTGGTGCTGGCAATCCACCAGCAAATGAAATGATTTCTGGTTTTTGAGTTAACTTTAATAATTCCCTAATCTCCGAAGCTTTGATGTTATCCATACGTTTTGCATAATTGAAATTCATCAAAAAGCACCTCCATTAATTTTAAGTATCCCAAATAAATAAATACATACATATACTTATTTATATTTGTTTATATTTATATTATACTATGAATTTCTTGAATTGTCTAATAATTCCAATCAATTCAAAATGTAAAATTAGAGTTCTTCATCTTCTTTAGGCTTGTAATTCACTATGCTAATCCATTTTTCATCTACTAAAATTCTTCTAACCCTTTTTTCAAATTCTATCCTAGTTAGCCATATTTGTCTTTCACAACCCCTACATTTAAGCTTAATATCTACTCCTGTTCTTAATACTTCCCATTTATTTTCTCCGCAAGGATGACCCTTTTTTAAGGTTACTATGTCACCAACTTCATAATGTAAAATCATCTCTTCACTCCTTCATAAAACACCATTTTTGAATAAGGTATCTCTATATTTTCTTTATCAAATGCTTCTTTTATCTTCTTCCTTATTTCTCTTTCAACATCCCATTGTTCCATAGGTTTTGTCTCAGCTACTATCCTAATAGTTACTCCTGAAGCTCCTAACTCTGTAACCCCTAATACAGTTGGACCATCTAGTACAGATCCATTTGTTTCATTAATTTCCCTAGCAACTTTTTCTGCAACTATAATTGCATTATCAATATCTTCCTCATAAGCTATCACTACTTCTACCAATGCCCTCATAGCACCTCTAGTTCTATTCGTTACAACTTTTATTTCGCCATTTGGAATAATATGAAGTTCCCCAGAGAAATCTCTTAATTTTGTAACCCGCATACCTAGTTCTTCAACTACACCTTCAAAATCAAGAACTTGAATATAATCTCCTACAGAAAATTGATCTTCTAATATAATAAAAAATCCTGTAATTACATCCTTAACTAATGACTGAGCTCCAAAACCTATAGCAAGACCACCAACTCCTGCTGTAGCCAATATAGATGTTGTTTTTATATTAAACATTTCAAGTATCATTAAACTGGCTATAAAATATAATGTATATCTCACTAATTTTTTTAAGACTTGACCAATTGTATTCGCTCTCTTTACACTCATAAAATAATTTTTTTTACTTTTATCTCTTAAAGTCTTATCAATTATTTTATTTGTTAATTCAATAAGAACCTTTATAACAATAATTATCAATCCAATAGAAATTAGTTTTCCTATTATATTTAAATTACCAGTATTATTTGTAAGATAAGTATTAAATGCTTGTGTTATATTATTCATAAAATCTCCATCTTTATATTATTTTATCTGCCTTCCTACTAGTTCCATCCTTAGTGTATTTATATACATTGGCTATATCTATTTCATCATTAGCAAGCATTTCTTTAACACCATTTATATCTTCTAGATCAAAGGTTATAGCTAATCCACAACTTCTAGTTATCTCTCTTGGTGTAGGTATGGTTTTAAAGCTAATATTTCTTTTTTTAAATAAACCTTCAGCCTGAATTGTATGGTGAGTAGATTTAAAAGTCACTACTCCATAGATCTCTTTTTTCATAATTATCTCCTATCTAAATATTTATTGTGTTATTTGCATTTCTCAATTTCTCATATATAAGATACATATTTCCTATTTCCCCTACTTTTAACTTATCTTTTAAATTATAATAATCTAAACAAGTTCCACAAGAAATTATTTCTACACCCTCATCTGCCATAGCCTTTAAATCATCTAATACTTGAGAACCTTCACAAGTTAAGTTAACAGCTGAATTATATAATACTATAGTAGCTGGCCAAGGAGTAGTTTCCTTCATAGTGTAGACAAAACTTTTCATAAGTATTTTTCCTAATTCCCCTTTACCAATTCCCATCTCATCTGATCCAATTCCAACAGTTATATCCTTAAACTTGTCAGGAATACATACATTTACATCTTTTTCTTCTCCTTTTCCCTTGGTTATATGAATATAATATTCATCATCTTTTCCCTTGTCAATTATAAAACTATAACCATAAGATGCAGCTAATTTAGATACATTATCTTTGGCCACTTCATTATCTACTATTGTAGTAACTACACCAGCTTCTAACTTATCTAATTCCTTCTTAGTCATTATAACTGGCTTTGGACACAATTCCCCTCTAGCATCTATTTCCCTTTTCATCTTAAATACCTCCTAATTTATTTTGTATTATTTATTACCTATTTGATATATATTTAATACTTCTGGTCCTAATATAAAGATAAAATTATCATTTGTACATACATTTAATATATCTTCTTCATACTCTAAAATTAATTTATCATTCTTAACTATGGCTAGATTTTCATCTCCATAAAGCAATATATTACCATCAAAACTCATTATATTCTTATAGTCCTTAGTAAAACCTATTTTATTTATAGTTTCTCCATTAAGAGCTATAGTCTCTAAGTAATTATTATGGAGAATATAAATATCATCTTCTAAATATATATCTTTCACCAAGTTAAATTGTCTTTCCCATGCCTTTTCTCCCTTTTTTATATAATAAAGTCTTCTATCTGTTAATATAATTTCTGAATAGTTATTAATTAACTTATTAAATACTACTATTTCTTTATCTATGATTAATGAATCTGTTTTTTTATTATTTTTTCCATAATAATTAATTTCAGATTTCAATATAAGATCATCTAGATTTAATAGAGACACTAGAATTTTATTAGCTTTTTTATTTATATCATAGCATAATACATTTTTATCTTGAAACTCTTGATTACCTATTAACACTCCTTCTTCATTAAATATATCTATCTTTTCCTTATTTTCAACTTTTGAATGACATATTAATTTTTCCTCTATTTCTTTTATATCATATATTTCCTTATCTAATTTTAATCTATTAACAGTTTCACCATTCTCATTCAAGAAATATATATCTCCTGTTGATTTATCAAAAGGATAAATATACTTTTCCCCATAATAAATACTTGGCTTCATAAAGCTAAAGTCCTTTTCTAAAATTAATTCCCCATCTTGATTCATAAATATAATCTTATTTTCCTTCCATAATACTATAGTATTATTATAGATATTCATATCTATAATATTATTATTTTCAAAAGAATTTATTGATTCCAGTGTCTTTTCTCCACCTTTAAAAACATTTACAAAATCTAATACCTTATTTTGATTGTCCTTATTAAATAAAAATATAATTACAATTAAAAACAATAAAATAAATATCTTAACCCATTTGTATTTCTTATTCATACATTCCCTCCCAATAATCTTTCTATATTTAAATTGTATAGCAATTTAGGACAAATTGCCATATATTTATATATTATAAAGACAAAACTTTTTATCCTTTAAATGCTTTAAAGCTATTAACTATTCTACTTTAACAATATATAGTATTTATTTAATATAAAATCTGTTATACTAAATGTATGGATACATTTAGGAGGTATATTTATGAATAAAATCACACTTAATAAAGATATAGATACTCCCTTATATATTCAACTATATAAGCAGTTTAAAACCTTAATAGATGAAGACCAATTTCAAAAAGATAAATTACCATCTATTAGAAATCTTTCTAAATCTCTAGGAGTTAACAATGTAACTGTGGTTAGTGCCTATAATTTATTAGAGAAAGAAGGTTATATTTATTCCATTAAAGGAAGTGGAACTTATATAAAAAGACTTCCTTTGAAAATAGAAGTTCCTTATTTAGAAGAAGGTGATATGGAGCTTATGATGTCTGGTATACTACCTATATCAAAAAATAGTATAAATCTTGCATCAGTGTCACCTACACCAGATTTGTTTCCCATAGAAGACTTTAAAAAGTCCCTAATTGAAGTTTTAGATAGGGATAAGGGTAGTGCCTTTTTATATCCTGAAGTCATCGGATACAAGCCACTTAGATCCTCTATTGCTAAGTTTCTAGAGGACAACTACAATACAAAGGTAAATAAGGAACAAATATTAATAACTTCTGGAGGTCAGCAAGGTCTTGACATAGTTGCAAAAACACTCATTTCCCCAGGAGACTATATATTAGTAGAAAATCCAACCTACTCTGCAGCCCTAGCAGCCTTTCAATCTAGAGGTGCAAAAATAATAGGTATACCTATGAAAGAAAATGGCATAGATATAGATTTGCTTAAATCATATATAAATAGGTATGATCCAAAATTTCTATATATAATGACTAATTATCAAAGTCCTACCACTTTTTCATATAGTGAAGAAAAGAAAAAACAACTTATTAATTTAGCTAATGAAACTGGATTTTATATCATAGAAGATGATTTCTTAACAGATTTATACTTTGATGATAAAAAGAGACTTCCACTTAAGTCTATGGATACAAGAGATAATGTTATTTTTATTAAAAGTTTTTCTAAAATCTTTATGCCTGGTGTTAGAATTGGATTTGTAACTTTACCTAGCGAATTATTTACACAAATAATAAAGGCTAAACATACTACAGATGTAACTTCTTCAGGATACCTTCAAAGAGCATTTGACCTTTATCTTAGGGAAGGGTATTGGAAAAACCATATAGATAAGATAAGAAAAGTATATAAAGAAAAGTATAATACAATAATACATTTTTTAGATCACATGACTCAATATGGACTTTCTTATACAAAACCTAAGGGTGGTCTTAGTATATGGGTGAAGTTACCAGAATCAATAGATGCTCACT
Source organism: uncultured Tissierellaceae bacterium (assembly GCA_964567475.1). GTDB lineage: Bacteria > Bacillota > Clostridia > Tissierellales > Tissierellaceae > CAZMMV01. Next base: position 19,396 of record CAZMMV010000015.1, read on the forward strand.
CTTTGTATGAAGAATGCAGGGAGAATAATTTAGCAATTATCCCTGGGAAAATCTTCTTTACTGATAACTCTATATACTCAAATTATATAAGACTTAGTTTTGGGTCTGTAAGCAATGAAGAAATAGTTAAAGGTATGACTATATTTAAAAACATAATAGCTAAACCTTTTAAAAATAAAGATAGTGACTATATGCCATTTATATAAATTCTTCTAAAACCCTGTTAAGTTTAACAGGGTTTTGTAATACCAATAAATGTGTACACCCTTCAAATATTATAAGCTTTGAATCTTTAATATTTTCTTCTAGATATACTGCTGTATCATTTGAATAAAGAGTACTCTTTTCTCCAAACAAAAGCAAAGTATCTACATTGATTTTTTCTAAAACATCCCTATAATCCTCATCTAGTATTGCCTTCCACATAGAATACATTACATGAGGTGAATTCTTTTTCATTTTATTTAAAGCAATATTAAATTGTCTTTCAGCAAAATAAGGGGATATTAGCATTATAAATTTCTTTGCAAATTCTATCCAATCGTCTTTTATTAGGTCTAAATCTCTTTTACCATCTTCTATTTTATAATCTCCATGTAAAAGTCCCATTTTCCATCCTTCATCATTCATACCCTTAGGACTTGTGTCTACTATACATAGCTTGTATATTCTTTCCATTCCAAATTGTCTTATGTATTCAAATATAATAGATCCTCCCATAGACCATCCAACTAATACTAGGTCTTGTAAATCTAATATATCTATTAATTCCTTTAAATCTAAGGCAAATCTCTTAAGATTTAAGCCATAATCTACTCTATCCGAATTGCCATGCCCTCTTAAATCATAACTTATTATTTTATAATCTTTAGAAAGAACCCTTTGTTGAATCTTAAAAGATTTGTGGTCTTCAGAAAAGCCATGAATAAATACTACAGGTCTTCCCTGACCACTCATCTCATAATAAATCTTTACCTTATCACTAGTTGTAAAAAAATCCATAAACATCACATCCTAATTTCATCTTATTTTATAGAAAATCATCCTCTTCTAGTGAATTAATAAAATCAGTGGGAGAACTTCCTACATATTTTTTAAAAACCTGACTAAAATATTTATAATTTCCAAAACCTACGGAATTTGCTATTTCATAAACCATTAGATCTCCTTCTTTTAATAATTCTACTGCTTTTAATATTCTATATCTATTTAAAAAATCATTAAATGTATAATTCGTTTCTTCCTTAAACTTTGAATTTAAAGAAACTGTAGAAAAATCATATTTCTTACTTAAATCCCTTATAGATATCTTTTTTTCGTAATTATCTCTAATATATTTTATCATATTTGCTACATAGTTTGTTTTGTTCTCTATTTTATTATAATTATTGATATCCAATACCTTTTCATAAAGATTTTCATTAGTTAAAGAACTAATCTGTTTTTTTACTTTAGATTCTTTTTCTATTTTAATTCTTAGTTTGTCCAATGTTTGGGAAAACTTATTAAAATCTATTGGTTTTAACAAATATTCATTTACTCCCAAAGATATAGCCTTTTTTGCATACTCAAATTCACTATATCCTGAAATGATAATAGCTTCATAATTATACTTATATATACTTTCTTCTAACATTTTTATACCATCTTTAAAAGGCATTCTTATATCTGTAACAACGATATCAGGCTTTAAAGCTTTAATCTTATCAAGTCCTTCATTGCCATTACTTGCTTCTCCAACTACTATGCAACCTACCTTTAGCCAATCCATCATGTAAATTATACCTTTTCTTATAATATCTTCGTCTTCAACAATTAATACCTTAATCATATTTATCATCCTTTATTATAGGAATCTTTAAAAATATCTTAGTTCCTTGTCCAACTTTACTATCTATACTTAACCCATAAGAATCACCATATAACAGCTTTATAATCCTATGAACATTATATAATCCTATATGATCTGGTGCTTCATCACTGTCTAAAACTTTTCTTAAATAAAGAAGTCTATTATACCCTATACCTTGTCCATTGTCTTTTACAACTATCTTAATATTATCATTATCTCTTTTTATGTAAATATCTATCTTTAATCTATCTGTATTTTCTATACCATGTTTTATACTATTTTCTATTATAGGCTGTAATATTAATTTAGGGATCTTAAAATCCCATATATCCTTATCTAATTCTATACTATAATCAAGTCTTTTATTGAATCTTCTTTTTTGTAAGCTTAAATAAGCTTCAATATAATCAATATCTGTCTTTAAAGAAACTTCTAATTTTCCATAATTAGAATTATATCTCATTAGATTAGCAAAACTTACAATTAAATCTGAAGCTAATTTAGGATCAAATATAATCTCATACCTTAACATCTCCATAACATTATAAACAAAATGAGGATTAAATTGATTTTCTAATTGTTTTATCTCCATCTTTCTTTTTCTTTCGGCAATTTCATCCTTATCTTTTATCAATATTTCAATTTTAGATGTCATATTATTAAATTCATCAATTATCATTTGAAACTCATCAAATGTTTTGGATTCTATTTTATAAGATATATTACCTTCTTTTATTTGCTTAACACCATATATCAATGAATCCAAAGATTTTAAACTTCTATGGCTAATCCTATCTGACAATATAGTCACAAGTAATATAACTAATATTACCATTCCCAATACAAATAATAAACCTATTTTTAAAGATTGCCTATATTTATTAGTTGAAGTCATGGTTATAATCTGTAATCCTTGATTATTTATCTTGTTAGAATTTATGTAATAATATTGAGAATTAAAGTAAGCTTTATTATTTTTGTATTCTAATTTACCTATATCTAATTTGCCCATGTTATTTATTACAGAGTCATTATTTGTAAGTAATACATAGTCAAATTTATCCGTAATAATAGTAATATCAATATCCTTCATGTGAATATAAGGCTTCAAGCTAGTATCCTTTAAATAAAAAAGTATATATCCTTTAATATCTTCATCCTCTACTATGGCCTTAGCTAATAAAAATGAAGATTCTTGATTGTACTTAAATTTTATCTTATTAGAGTCTATATAACAGATATTCTTTTGATTTTCTAGTTTTGAGATAATATTTCCCAGGAAATTGTCACTATATAGTTTCTTTTGATTTGTATTATATAAATTACTAGCAACTATATCTCCTTTTTTGTCTAATAATGCAAAATTTGCTTTTATCTTTTCCTTATTGCTATATTCATATAATAGTATATTTGCCTCTTGTAAGTAATTCTTATCTTCCATTACAGCTAATATAGATTTTTCCTTTGATAAATCTTCCATAGCATTTTTATAATAATCATATTGTTTTTCTAATAATCCCTTAATAATTTTATTGCTATTATTATTTGATTTAACTATAGTAGTTCTATAATTAAAAAATAATGAAATAAAAAATAAAAATAATATTAAAAGTACAATACTGATTGTATAGAATATAAATGTTTTACTTATATAATCTTTAAATTTATTAGATTTACCTAAAAACTTCATATATATCCTCCATTTTAATATTATAATATCAACTCCTATTTTACTATAAATAACAGGTCTTGTCGAAAATTTCAAAAAAAAGAAGCCCTAAGGCTTCTAATCTAAATACTAACTTCTTTTTTACCAGTTAATTTAAAGAATAATAACAATGATATTACAGAAGTAAGTGTTAATATTGTAGAATATGCTGCTGCATTTCCATAATTTCCTCTTATAACCTCAGTATATATTGATACTGTTAAGGTTTGAGTTTCTGTTGTATATAATATAATTGACGAACTTAATTCACTTATAGTTGTTATCCAACTCATTATAGCTCCAGCAATTACTCCTGGCATCATCATAGGTATAACTACTTTTATAAATGCACCAGCTTCTGTTTCACCTAAGCTAATAGCTGCCTCTTCTATACTAGGACTAATCTGTCCTACGATTGCAGTACTAGACCTTATAGTGTAGGGCATCCTTCTAATAGCAAATGAAATTATCATAATCAAAGCTGTACCACTTAACAATAGTGGTGCTTTGTTAAAAGCAAATAAATAAGCTATTCCTAAAACTGATCCTGGTATTATAAATGGAAACATTGTTAATGTATCCAACATAGTGGTTAGTGCATTTCTTTTTCTAACTGTTAAATAAGATATTAAAATACCAAATACTATAATTAGTACTATAGCTATTAAACCTAATTTATAAGTATTCCATATAATTGAGCTATCCTTTCCCAATAAAATCGCTCTATAACTGTCTAAAGAAAAGCCCTTAACAAATACTTGCCCACCTTTGTTTTTCTTAAAAGAAGTATAAATAACTACTATCTGAGGAAGTATTGCCAAAAGAACTGTTAAATATATAAATCCATGAGATATAATATTTTTTATACCTTTGGCCTTTTCTTCAACCATTGGTTTTAAAGCTGTCATAGAATATGAATAATGATTTGCTACTATTCTCTGAACTAAAAATAAAACTATAGTTACTGCTATTATAATCACACAAAGAGCTGCTGCAAATCCATCATCTCCACCAACTTCACTCATATATTGATTGTAAATCATAACAGGCATAGTCTTATAACCTTCACCAATAAGCATAGGAGTACCAAAGTCAGCAATAACACGCATAAATACCAATAGTCCACTGGCTAGTACTGTAGGCATTACTAATGGAATTATTATTTTAAACATACGCTCCAAACTTGTATATCCTAAACTTTCTGCTGCTTCAATCAATGAATTGTCAAGATTTTTCAATGCTCCTGATATGTAAATATATATCAATGGAAAGGATTGGAGACTCATTACTAAAACTATTCCAGGAAATCCATAAATTCCATTAAGGTTCATATTAAAATAATTATTCAAAAACTGGGTTACAATACCACTTCTACCTAATAATTGTATCCAAGCATAAGCTCCAATAAAAGGAGGTGAAAGATAGGAAATAATTATTAATATTTCTAAAACTCCGCTTCCTCTTATTTTAATTTTCCTCATTAAATAAGCAACTGGTAAACCTATAATAACTGCTATTAAAGTACTAGTTATAGTTACTTTAAAACTATTTACTAACCCTATCCAATAAAACTTCTTAGTAAAAAATTTAGTAAAATAACTTAATGTAAATTCTCCTGAGTTAGGATCTATTACACTGTTTTTCAATACAAGTAACAAAGGATATGCTATAAATAAAAAGAATACGGCTAATATAATTATGGTTAGAATCTTCCATATATTAATAGGTTTTTTGATACCCTTCTCCATTTATTTCACCCTCTTTATTAAACTCTTATTTCCCTCGATATTAAAAACATTTATCTTTGATGGTTTTATGTTCAAATTAACATTTGTACCATTAGGTATTATACCAACTGCATCTACATCTTCTATGGCTTCAATAATAGAACCATCTAAAAGCTCAATAAAATAATGCGTATTTATTCCTAAAAACATACTGCCCTTTACTATTCCTTTTATACTAGTTTCATTTTTTGTAATTATAAAATCTTGTGGTCTAACAGAAAGTTTTACCTGTAAATGATCTGATATATGTTCTACTAAATTATCTATCTTTTCTTTATAACCATTCCCCAAATCTATATATGTATTTCCACCGTCCTTTTTTATTTTTCCATCTAAAGTATTAGATGTTCCAATAAAATTTGATACAAATATATTTTCTGGTCTTTCATATATTTCTCTAGGACTTCCTATTTGTTTGATTTTTCCAGATTCCATTATTGCTATTCTATCTGAAACAGACAATGCTTCCTCTTGATCGTGGGTTACATATACTGTTGTTATTCCAATTTGTTGTTGAATATCTTTTATTGCATTTCTCATTTCAACTCTTAACTTTGCATCAAGATTAGAAAGAGGCTCATCCATCAATAAAACTTGAGGATAAGTAACTATTGCTCTAGCTAATGCTACTCTTTGTTGCTGACCTCCAGATAATTGATCTGGCATCCTATCTTTGAATTCTTCAATCTTTACTACTTTCAGTATTTCATCTACCTTTTTTTCAATTTCTGCCTTAGAAAGCTTTTTCTTTTTTAATCCAAAAGCTACATTTTCTTTTACGGACATATGAGGAAATATGGCATAATTTTGAAATACCATACCCATGTTTCTTTTATTAACAGGAATATTATTTATAACCTTATCATTGATTCTAATTTCTCCACCTTCAATTGAATTAAAGCCAATAATCATACGTAATAAAGTCGTCTTTCCACATCCTGAAGGCCCTAACAAGGTAAAAAATTCTCCAGCTTCAATATTTAATGACAATCCATCGATTACTGTTTTATTACCATATCTCTTAGTTACATTGTCAACGGTAATTGCAACACTCATATTAACACCTCTCTATTAAATATATATTAGATAGTAGGTTTATAAACCTACTATCTAATATATAAATTTTTATTATATTTTTATTAATTCATTGAATTCTCTAATACCTCATTGTATTTTTTTACTATATCATCTTTGTTTTCTGATACCCAAGCTTCATCATAATTCTTAGCTAATACGATTTTATCATTTGATACCATATAATCAGCTAATTCTGCATTTTCTCTTAAAGGTCTTACTGTTAACTCAGAACCAACTAGATTTTGTATTTTTTCTGATAGCATATAGTCTACAAATTTCTTTGCATTATCAACGTTTTGTGCATCTTTAATTATTTGAACTGATTCCCCAGGGAATATTGCTCCTTCTACTGGGAATACAACCTTTACTGGTGCACCATTTTTTACATAATTAGCTACTGGATCTTCCCAAGTTAAACCTACTGGATATTCACCATCAGCAACACTCTTGTGCAATTGTCCTGAACTACTCATAAACTTACCGTCAAGATTTGCAACAAATTTTTCTACGAAATCCCAAGCTTTATCAGACATTGGATCTCCGTCTCCCATTGAGTAAAGCATAGCTGCTAATGACTGAAATGCTGAACTTGAGTTAGCAGGATCTCCAAAAGCTATCTTACCTTTTAATTTTGGATTTAATAAATCTTCAAATCCTTCCATTTGTATATCTCCTATTAAATCAGTGTTAACAATGAAAACTGTTGGATCTGCAAAAGCTGGTGAGAAAAATCCACTTTTGTTTTTAAATCCTTCCATCATATTTTCATCTTCTGGTGAAACATACTCCATAAATAAATCTTTCTTAGCTGAAAGCATAGTCTCATCTGCTGCCCATAGGATATCTCCCATTGGATTGTTTTTCTCTGATTCAACTCTTTTAACAAGTTCTCCAGTACCTGCAGTTATTACATTTACTTTTATTCCTGTATCTTTTTCAAAATTAGGAATAACTGCATTATTAAGACTTTCACTACGTGCAGTATAAACTGTTATACTTTGATCATCAGTTACATTTTCTTCTTCACTTGCGTTCGGTTCTTTACCTACATTTGATTCATTATCTGTTTTAGATGATGAACATCCAACTAAAATTAAAGAAATACTTAAAACTAAAATCAATAATTTGAAAATTGTGCTATTTTTACTCATCAATATTACCTCCATTTATATGTTGTACATACTATTATAATAAAAAGCCCTAATATAGTATATCCTATAAAACAAAATAAACATCCAATATAACTAAATAATCCTATATTTTGTATTTAATAGTTAT
>CAZMMV010000016.1:0-26635 GCA_964567475.1 uncultured Tissierellaceae bacterium
TATAAATTCTTAAAGAATTAAAACTTTACTCCCATGCACTGCTCACAGCAATTAGATCCTAATCACTCTAAGCAATGCACGAATATATTTGTCTAAGGTTCCTGAAACCCTTGATCTAATAACACATTTTGCACCCATCACTATTATGACACGTCCCCTGTTGTTGCTACAGCTAAATTTTTATAAGAATTGTACTCTTCTCTTTCTAATCTCAGATCTTCTAATATTTCTTTTTGATGAGAATATGGTTTTAAATCAAAAAACACATAGGGATTATCCTCTTTTTGTTTTATACTAAACAAGGATTTTAATTCCTTTTTATTGTTTTCATCTGTTGGCTGAAATGTTTGAAATTCGTCATCATTCCAATATGTTTCGAATGTCTTTTTATAACTATCTATTACATTTTTAGATGTATATTCAGATACTTTATGAATAGCTAGAAGCTCTTTGAATTTTTGATCCTCATAAAAATATGCTCCTCCTTGTCTGAAACAGTTTTATTATTTAAACTGTCTACTACAAGGGGAGCATATCATTTCAAAAGATTCAAGACCTTTATTTACTAATCTTGCTAAGTTTTAATTAATTAGTCCTTTTACTTTTAAGACTATCCATAAAATTTGTTACTTCAGGCATTAACTCCTTTGACATTATGTTTAATATATGGGTAAGAACGTCTATATCTTCTTCTGGAAATTTTTCAACTACTCTGTCAAGAACAGTCTTTATATACTGATTTCTTACATCATAATATTTATAGAATTTATCAGTAACTTCCAAATAGTATTCTCTTTTATCATCTTCTGATTGAATTTTATTTACATATCCTTTCCTTGTAAGTTTAGCTACCCTATAAGCCATATTAGGTCCAGATACCTCCATAAATTCAGCTAATTCTGTAATCGTAGGCATTATTAAAGCATTTATAACTTCAACACAAAAAATTTCTGTAGAAGTTAAACTTGCCTCTCTATCTTCAAAACCTTTGAAAATACCCTTATAAAAATTAAGTTTAAATTTCTTATATATATCATCAAATAATTCACTTAACATTAACTCACCCTTATCGTTTTATTTACATAATATCAAATAAAACCCCCAAACTCAAATAATTATTTTATAGCAAATGCTAAATCGGCTATACAACAAACCTCATCTTGAACTTTTGCTGTGGCTTTCCCAAAACCTACACCGCCTCTAATTTTATCTAGTTTGCAATTCAATATTAACTGATCTCCGGGAACAACTTCTCTTTTAAATTTAGCTGACTTTATTCCTGCAAAAAAAGCAATCTTTCCACTATTTTCTTCTAAGGACAAAATTGCTACTGCTCCCACCTGTGCCAAGGCTTCTATTATCAATACACCAGGCATTACATGATGCTTTGGGAAATGCCCTTGGAAAAAATATTCATTTTGGCTTACATTTTTAATTCCTATGGCCCACTTTCCTTCTTCACCATCAATAATTTTATCTACTAATACAAAAGGATACCTATGAGGAATTATTTCTTGAATTTGATTGGAATTTAATTTCATATTACTAAGCCTCCCAATTCTTAAATAATATAGATGCATTATGTCCACCAAAACCCAATGAGTTGCTTAAAGCATATTTTATATCCTTAATTATATAGTCATTCTCTATTATATTTAAATCACATTCTTCATCTTTTATCTTATAATTTATATTTGGTGGAAGTATTCCCTCTTTCATGGAAATTAAAGTTATTATGGCTTCTATAGCACCACTAGCCCCTAAAAGGTGTCCTGTCATAGATTTAGTTGAACTTACTAATATATCTCCGTAGCTTTCTCCAAATAATTTTTTAATAGCCTTGCTTTCATATTTATCATTTAAAGCAGTTGAGGTTCCATGGGCATTTATATATTCTACTTGAACTTTGCTAATGTCTCCCTCTAAGATTGCATTTTCCATAGCTTTAGCTGCAAAAATTCCATCTTCATTAGGTTGAGTTATATGTCCAGCATCACAAGTTGAGCCATATCCTAATATTTCACCATAGATATTTGCATCTCTATTTAAGGCATGTTCTAATTCTTCTAAAACTAAAACCCCTGCTCCTTCCCCCATAATAAAGCCAGATCTCTCTTTATCAAAAGGAATGCTTGCCCTATCTTTATATGTAGAAGTTGAGAGTGCCTTCATAGATGCAAAACCGCCTATACCCAAGGGTGTTATGCTAGCTTCTGCACCACCAGCTAATATTATCTCGCTGTAACCCCCCTTTATATTTCTGAAAGCTTCACCTATGGCTGTAGTAGAGCCAGCACAAGCTGTTACCGGACATATACAGCTACCATTAAACCCAAAATAGCTTGCTATATGAGATGCAGTTAAATTCACTATTGCCATAGGAATAAAAAATGGGGATACTTTTTCAAATCCATTTTTTATTCCCCTTATATGTTGATTTTCTATAGTTTCTAATCCTCCAATCCCAGAAGATATATATACTCCTAATCTATCTTTGTCTAAATCTTGTAAAATTAGTCCACTATTAGAAACTGCTTTTATAGCGGCAATTAATGCAAAAATATTTACTTTATCCATTCTCTTTAAAGATTTACTATCTAAGTATTCTTTAAAATCTAAATCTTTAATTTCTCCAGCTAATTTGACTTCAAAACCTTCTGTGTCAAAATTTCTTATCTTATCTATTCCGCATTTTGATGTTTTTATACTTTCCAGTATCTCTTCTAATGTATTTCCTATAGGGGAAACTCCTCCAAGACCTGTTATGACTACTCTTCGCTTATTCATCATATATTCATACCCCCATCTATATTAAAAACCTGGCCTGTAATATAATTGGATTCCTCTGAAACTAAAAAGTTAACCATATTTGCCACATCTTCTGGATTTCCAAATCTATTCAAGGGGATTGCCTCTAATATATTTTCTTTAACTTTATCCTTCAACAGATCGGTCATATTAGTCTTTATAAAACCTGGTGCTACTGCATTTACTCTTATATTTCTGCTAGCCATCTCTTTAGCTAAAGATTTTGTCATTCCTATTAATCCTGCTTTGCTTGCAGAATAATTTATTTGTCCTGTATTTCCCCTCAAACCTACAACACTAGATATATTTACTATGTTTCCAGAACACTTTTTTGCCATCAACTTAGTTGCTAATTTCATAGTCCAGAAAGCAGAATTTAAATTTACATCTATCACATCTTTAAATTCTTTCTCTGTCATTCTAATTAAAAAATTATCCCTTGTAATACCTGCATTGTTTATCAATATATCCAATGTTTTAAAGTCTTTCAAAAGCTCATCAAAAACCCTCAATACATCTTTTTCCAAGGACATATCTCCTTGGTATACTTCAGCTCTAACACCAAATTTTTCACATTCTTTCTTGGTTCTAAGAGCCCCTTCTAAATTATTATTATAGTTTATTGATACATTTATTCCAGCCTTAGCTAGCCTTATAGCTATAGCAGAGCCTATTCCTCCTGAAGCACCTGTTATAAGAGCAATCTTTTTATCTTCCATAATTTTCTACCTCCTTAAGAAGTTCATCTATAGTCTTTTTGGAATTAACTTCATAGACTTTAGCGCTTTTATCCAGCCTTTTCATAAAACCTTTAATAACACCCTTATATCCTATTTCTATATATAAATCTATATTAAAACCTATCAATTCCTCTAAGGAGTTTTTAAACAAAACCCTATGGTTAACTTGCTTAGATAAAGCTTCTCCTATATCTACATTCTCCCTATATTCACCATATAGATTATGGATTATAGGAACCTTAGCTTCTTTAAATTCTATGTTTTTAAAAACATCTCTTAGTTTTCCAGAAACATCATCCATATAAGAAGTATGGAAGGCTCCACTAGTCCTAAGAGGTATAACTTTTATTCTTTCTTTTTTCAAAATTTGCCCTACTTTAGATACTGCCTTTTTCTCTCCAGATATGACAATCTGTCCCTTTGTATTCAAATTAGATATCTGAACCAGTCCTTTTTCTCCAGATACTTGTTCACAAATACTCTCTATATAATCTAAATCATCGCTTAAAATAGCCAACATAAGAGATTCTATGTTTTTTGAAGCCTCTGCCATCTTTAAACCTCTATATCTTACTAGTTCAAGAATGGTTTTTGAATCTATAACCTCGGCCCCATATAAAGCTCCGTATTCACCTAGACTCAAACCCAATACCACATCTGGCGTAATTCCCCTGTCTTTTAAAATCTTGGTTATAGCAATTTGAAATGCTACCATTATAGGCTGAGTCCATTCTGTCTGGGATATTAAATCTAATTCCCCTTCAAACGAATATTCTTTTAAAGGAAAATCTAATTCTATTGAATCATAGAATTTACTTATTTCTGGATAATTTGAATATAATTCCTTACCCATGGCTGGAATCTGACTTCCTTGACCACCATATAAAAAAGCTACCTTCATTATTCTCGAAACTCCTTCATTATATCTTCTATTATTTTTTTCACAGAAACAATTTCTTCTACCCTATGAACATTACTTCCTGAAAACACCAATCCATTTTCCACATCACCCTTAGCAGCATTAATAAGAGCATCTAATATGCAATAGGGGGTATCTTTTGGCGAACAAGTTTTCAAACAATTGATACATCTTTTGCTCGGTCTTCTACTTACCTTAATATCTTCTGAGAATTTATTTTTAATAGCTCTTCCAGGAAGTCCAACCGGACTTTTAATAATAATTAAATCATCCTGTATAGAATTCACTATCATATCTTTAAAATTCGGATGAACATCGCATTCATAGGTCCCTATGAATCTGGTTCCTATCTGTAGGCCAGTTGCACCTAAAGCCTTATATGTCTTTAAATCATATCCGTCATATACTGAACCAGCTACAAAAATAGGAATTTCTACTCCAAACTCCTTCTTTAATCTTTCTACTTCTTCTATAATCTCTATTGCTATCTCTTTTAGAGTCTGGGTGTTTTCTATTTCATCAAATTTAAACCCTAAATGTCCACCTGCTTTAGAACCTTCTACTATTACAAAATCAGGAAATCTATTATATCTATTGGTCCACAACTTGTTTATTAGCTTAAAAGCTTTTAAACTAGAAACTATTGGTGCAATTAACACATCTTCATCTCCGACTAATTCTGGCAACTTTAAGGGAAGCCCTGCCCCAGATATTATAAAATCCACTTTTTCTTTAAGAGCTTCCTCAATTAACTCTTCATAGTTATTTACTGCTACCATTATATTTATTCCAATTAAACCCTCACCTTTAGATATTTCCCTAGCCTTCTTAATTTCCTGTCTAAAAGCCCTTTTATTAGCTGCTAATGGGTTAACATAAAAATCTTCTTCCCTATAACCTATTCCCACCATAGATATGGTTCCCATGCAACCTTCCTTTGCTACGCTACCACTTAAATTTCCAAGGGATACTCCTACCCCCATTCCCCCTTGGATTATTGGATATTTTATAGTTTTATTTCCTATCTTTAAGTTCGTCATATATTTTCTCCAATTCCCCTTTGTATTCACCTATTAAACTTTCTAAGATTTCCTCTAAAGTTCTTACTTTATCTATTTGGCCAACAGTAAGCCCTGCCATAAACGAGCCTTCATTTAATTCTCCATCCCTAACAGCTAGTTTTAAAGCCCCTAATGTATATTTTTCTAGTTCCATCTTATCCATTCCTTTTCTTTCACCTTCTATATAGGATCTTGCCATCTTATTTTTTATAAGCCTCATGGGAATTCCATTAATTCTACCTACCACTGTAATATTGTTATCCTTTGATTTTAACAATAATTTTTTATAATCTTTATGAATAGGACATTCCTCTGAAGATAAAAACAAAGTTCCTATCTGAACTCCTACAGCACCTAAAACCTTGGCTGCAAGCATTTGCTTGCCTGATGCTATACCTCCTGCTGCTATGATAGGAATACCAACCTTTTCCTTAGTCTGATGAATTAAAGTCATAGAGGTCATCTCTCCTATATGTCCTCCTGCCTCATTGCCTTCTGTAATTATTCCATCCACTCCCTGTCTTTCCATCATCTTTGCCATAATAGGACTAGAAACTACAGGAAAAACTTTAATATTATTTTCATGCCACATATTTAAATATTTAGATGGATTTCCAGCTCCTGTGGTTACTACAGAGACTCCTTCTTCAACTATAACTTTTGCCATCTCATCTAAATTAGGGTTTAATAGCATTAAATTTACCCCAAAAGGTTTATCCGTCAATGTCTTACATACTTCAATATGCTTTTTTAATTCCGCTACATTCATTCCACCACTTCCGATAACTCCTAAGGCACCTGCATTAGATACTTTTGCTGCAAATGTACCATCAGCTATATGAGCCATTCCTCCCTGAATTATTGGATATTTAATTCCTAATATTTCATTTAATTTCATATTTCACCTACCATTTCATATAAGCTAAAGACCAAGTCAAGCCAGCACCAAATCCTAAAAGGACTAATTTCTGACCTCTCTTTAATAATCCTGCCTTATTTAAATCATCTAATAATATGGGAATGCTGGCTGAGGATATATTACCTACATTTTCTAAATTAGAAGGAAATTTGTCCTCAGAAACCTGCAAGGCCTTAGCCATACTATTGAGCATTTTTATATTTGCCTGATGGGATATAAAGTAATCTATATCCTTTATATCTATATTGTTTTTATCTAAAAATTTTTCAACACTTTTAGGAATTGTTTTTATAGCGAATTTATATACTTGTCGGCCATCCATGTGAAGAAGCTCTTTTGAATATCCGTAATTTAATGCCTGTATATCTCCCTTCGTTCCTGATGTGAAAAGAGATTTTTCCGCAGATTTAGATAATAAAACCGCCCCTGCACCATCACCAAATAAAATAGCCGTACTTCTATCTTTAAAATCTATAATATCTGAAAAAACTTCTGCCCCTATTAATAAAGCATATTCTCCTTCTTTTATCAGACTATCCAATAATTCAAGTCCTGCTACAAATCCACTACAAGCCATATTTATATCTAAAGAATATACATTCTCTCCAAATCCAAAGATTCTTTGGATCTGACTGGATAAGTTTGGAATAGGATGAATATGTGTGCAGCTAGCCACTATTATGGTCTTGGTCTTTTCTATTTGTTCTAAAGTTAAATTCAATGATTTTACCGATTCTACTATAATATCTAAAATGTTTTCATCTTCCACAAAATGTCTTTTTTTGATTCCAGTTCTGGAACTAATCCATTTATCAGATGTATCCAAAATCTTTTCAAAATAAGAATTATCTATTTCTTCTCCAGGAAGATAACTTGCTGTTTTTTCCACTTTTAGACCCAATTAATTACCTCCTCCTATTTTCCTAAATTTATCCTGTCTTTCCTTTAATATTTCCTCTGGATTTTTTTTAGTCAATATATTTAATTCTTCTATCAATGCTAGCTTTAATCGTAAAAAATTGCTTTGAAAGCCTTGCATATCAAAACTTATATCCTCTTCTATAACTCTATCTGCTATTTTAAATTGTAATAACTCTTCTGAAGTCAGTTTCATCATTTTTGCCGCTTCTCTATACAAAGAAGAATCTTTCCAAAGAATGGTGGCAAATCCTTCCGGTGATAATATGGAAAACACACTATTTTCCATCATAATTATCTTATTTGCCATAGCCAATGCTAAAGCACCACCGCTACCGCCTTCACCTGTAAAAACGGCTATTATAGGAACTTTTAAACTACCCATTTCCATAATATTTCTAGCTATAGCCTCTCCTTGACCTCTTCGCTCCGCCTCCACACCTGGATAAGCCCCTGGCGTATCTATAAAGGTTATAATAGGTCTTTGAAATTTCTCCGCTTGTTTCATAAGCCTTAATGCCTTTCTATATCCTTCAGGTTTTGGCATACCAAAATTAAATTTTAGATTTTCTTCTAATCTTTTACCCTTGTTGGTTCCAACAAAGGTAATAGCAACTCCATTTAAATATCCTATACCTCCTAAAATACTACTATCTTCACCAAAAAACCTATCTCCATGAAAAAATAAAGGCTCTTCTATAATATTATGAACATAATCTAAGACCTTAGGCCTTTTTCCATCTCTAGCTAATACAACTCTGTCATAGGGAGAAAGGTTATCTTTATATTTATCTATCATATTTACAGTCCCCCATATCCATGAAGTTTCAAGCATCTATACAAAAAATCTTTCATATTTTTTCTATCTATAATATCATCTAAAAACCCATTCTCTAATAAAAACTCTGCACTTTGAAAGCCTTCTGGCAATTCCCCTTTTATAGTTTCCTTTATAACCCTAGGACCTGCAAAACCTATTAATGCCTCTGGCTCAGCAATTATAATATCCCCTAAGGAAGCAAAACTTGCTGTAACCCCTCCTGTGGTTGGATTGGTCATATAGGATATGAATAGATTTTTTGATTCTCCATATTGCTTTACTGCTAAAGAAGTCTTAGCCATCTGCATCAAAGAAAATATCCCTTCCTGCATTCTAGCACCTCCACTGGTAGAAAATATGATTATAGGTAAGGATTCCTCCTTGCCATATTCAAAAGCTTTGGTTATTTCATCACCAATATATGAACCCATACTTCCCATTAAAAAACTATTATCCATAACTACCACTAAAGTCTTTATGCCATTTAACAAACCTTCTGCTGTCAAAATCCCTTCCTGCATTCCAGTATTTCTTTCATATTCTTTATGTTTTTCTTCATAGCCAGGAAAATCTAAAGGGTTAGAAAATTTAAAAGGCTTGTTTATTATCCTATAATCTTCCAATAAAGCATTGACCCTGTTCTTAGCATTCATTTTAAAATGATAGTTACATTGTGGGCAAATCCATAGATTTTCAATTAGGATATCCCTTGCCACTAAACCATAGCATTTAGGACATTTTTCAAATAAATCTTCATTTACTTCTAATTTATTAGTATCTTTATCCTTTTTTCTTAAATTTCTTATAAAAGTAATAATAGATCCTTTTTTATCTTTTTCCATCCTAATTCTCCATTTCTAAATAAAAATCTTTAAAATCTCCTTTAAGCTTTTCTTCTAAAAAGGAGGTCCTGTAATTTCCCCTAACAAAATCAAAATCGTGAAGGATTCCATAATGAAGTTCTATATTGGTCTTAATCCCCTTTATATGAAGCTCTTCTAAAACAGCCCTCATTTTTCTTATTGCATGAATTCTATCTTCTCCTTTAACCACTACTTTTCCTATCATACAATCATAATAAGGGCTTAAAGTATTTCCAACCTTTATATAAGAATCAAATCGAACATTGAAACCACCAGGAATTCTTAATTCTTCAATAGTCCCCATAGATGGTGCAAATTTATTAAAAATATCTTCTGCATTTATTCTACATTGAATAGCATGACCAGATATATTAATATCCTCCTGTTTTACATTTAACTTTAAGTCTTTAGCTATTCTGATTTGCTCTCTAACTATATCTATTTCTGTAACCATTTCCGTTATCGTATGTTCTACCTGAAGCCTAGTATTCATCTCTATAAAATAAAAATTATTATCCCTATCCAATATGAATTCCACTGTGCCTGCATTTTCATAACCACATATTTTAGCTATTTTAATCGCTGTTGTGCCAAGCTCTTTTCTTAATCCTTCCCCTAATCCAGATGCAGGAGTTTCCTCTAACACTTTTTGGTTTCTTCTTTGAATAGAACAATCTCTTTCTCCCAAATGGATTACATTACCATGCTTATCTGCTAGTATTTGAACTTCTATATGTCTCGGATTTGAAATATACTTTTCTAAATAGATATGGTCAATACCAAAGCAGGCCTTAGCCTCTGATTTTGCATTTAAAAATTCCCGCTCCAAATCCTCTTCTCTATGGACTATCCTTATTCCTCTTCCTCCACCACCAGACGAAGCCTTTAAAAGGACAGGATAACCTATTTCCCTACACCTTTTCTTCAACTTATCCATATCCTCAATATTATTCTTGGAGCCAGGAACCACAGGTATTCCGTTTTCTATCATTAACTGCCTTGCTGCAGATTTATTTCCCATTAAAGCTATAGACTCTTTTTTAGGCCCTATAAAGACAAGCCCACATTTATTTATCAAATCAACAAATTTAACATCTTCTGATAAAAAACCATAACCAGGATGAATTGCCTCTGCTTTAGTTAAAATAGCCGCATTTAATATCTTAGCTGGATTTAAATAACTTTCACTAGGTTTTCCTGGTCCTATACATATAGACTCGGTGGCAAGCTCTACATGAAGACTATCTTTGTCCTCTGTAGAATATATTGCTACCGTTTCTATATTCATTTCATGACAAGCTCTTATTATTCGAACCGCTATTTCCCCTCTATTGGCTATAAGTATTTTTCTAAACATCTTCCTCAATCTCCATAAGTACATCACCGTATTCAACTAATTCTTCATTTTTAAAATATATCTTCTTAACAGTTCCTGAAACAGTGGAATTAATTTCATTTATCATTTTCATAGCCTCTACAATACACACAGTATCTCCCTTTTCAACTCTGTCCCCTACTTGAACAAAAGCTTCAGATTCTGGAGAAGGAGCTTCATAACATACACCAACCAAGGGAGATTTTATTTCATAAGCTTTTTCTTCTCCCATTTCCTCTATCTGGATTTCCTTTTCCTTTTTTCCAGTCTTTATTAAAGTTTCCTTTTCCATCTTTATAGAAAATTCACCTTTTTTAATATCAAGTCTGTTTATATTGATTTTAGAAAACAAATCTACAATTTCAATAATCTCGTTTTTATTCATCTTTAGAGCTTTCTATATATTCTATTATTCCACTAACTTTTTGTAGTTTTTCCATATCTTCATCCTGAACCACAATCCCAAATTCATCTTCTAAGGTCATGGAAAGCTCTACAATATCCAAAGAATCTGCCTCAAGATCCTTTACTAAATCACTTTCCATGGTAATATCATCTTCACTACAACCTAGGTTCTCTCGCAATATTTCCTTTACTTTTTCAAATATCATTGACATATAACCACCCCTTATTAAAATATTTTAATTAAACAAATTTAGTTAAAATATTTTAATTAAATTTGTTTAATTGTATTATATAAATATAAAAACTATTTGTCAAGATAATTAAAAAGTTTTAAGCTCCAACTAGTGATTTTATCCCTTTTTTTATAAAAATATATTGACAAATATGCTTATTTGAGTTATTATATTTTTAATAGTTGATATGTCAATTGTTGATATATCAATTAACATTAGGGGGTATCAAATGAAACTCAATGAACTTAGTGATATGTTGCATAGACTTAGAAGTATTGAATATAAACTTACTCAGAATTTTGAAGATAAAACAGGTTTCAGCCTTACAAGATATCAGATACTTAGTTTTGTAAAAGAACACGATCAATGCAATCAAGAAGAAATTAGGCAATTTATACAAATTGATAGATCTGCCATTACAAGACATCTTAAAGTTCTCGAGAAAAAGGGCTATGTTACAAGGAAAAGAAACAAAAATAATGCAAGAGAAGTTATTGTATCTTTAAGTGATCTTGCTAAATCAGAACTTGAAAAATGTCATAGAAAACACAATGGTGATTCATGTATTCTACCTATAAACATAAGTAGAAATCAGATAAATACACTTATTGAGCTTCTTGATATTATAGAACAAGAAATATAAAAGGAGGGCATGAAATGAAAAATAATAATTTTGAAGATGTAGTTTTTAACAGAAGATCTGTTAAAGTATTTGATGAAAATGTAAAAATAAGTCACAGTGAAATGCTTGAAATGATAAATAAAGCGGTAAAAGCTCCTTCCTCTGTCAATCTTCAGCCATGGAGATTCGTTATAGTGGATTCAAAGGAAGGTAAAGATAAACTAAGACCACTTATTAAGTTCAATCAAAGACAGAATGACACATCGTCTGCTATGATTCTTATTTTCGGTGATATGAAGTGCTACGAAAAAGCAGATGAAATCTACGGGGAAGATGTAAAAAAAGGCCTTATGCCTGAAGATGTTAAAAACGACATTTTGAATATGTTCCTACCTCCCTACGAAAATGCAAGTAGAGAAAAAATGAATGATATTGTAAAGATCGACTCAAGTCTTGTTGCTATGCAACTTATGCTAGTTGCAAGACACTATGGCTATGATACTAATGCTATAGGAGGATTTGAGGAAGATAAACTTGCAGAAGCTTTTGCTCTTGATAAAGATAGATATGTTCCTGTACTAATACTAGCTATAGGCAAAAGCAATTATGAAAGTCATGAAAGTATAAGACTTGACGCTGCTGATATTTGCAGCTTCAAATAAATTTAAAATTATATGGAGGTATTGTTATGAGAAAAAATTTCGGTGCAAAAGCTTGGACTTATCCGCAACCTGTTTATATGATAGGAAGCTATGATGAAAATGAAACTCCAAATGCAATGAATGCAGCATGGGGAGGAATTAGTGATGCAAAGAAAATTTCATTCTGTCTTTCAAAAACACATAAGACAGTTGATAATATAAAGAAAACAGGTGAATTTACTGTAAGTATTGCTACAGAGGAATATCTAAAATCCTGTGATTATGTAGGACTTATTTCAGGAAATAAGGAGCCTGATAAATTTAAAAAAGCTGGATTTACTGCTGTTAAAGCAGAAAATGTCAATGCTCCTATCATAAAGGAACTTCCAATGTGCCTTGAGTGCAAAATGGAATCCTATGATGATGAGACAGAAATTTTAACAGGAGAAATAATTAATGTTTCAGCTGATGATTCTATTCTTACTGATGGTAAAATAGATCCTAAGAAACTAAATCCTATTATTTTTGATCCTGTAAATATGGCATACTGGACATTTGGAGAAAAGGTAGGAAATGCCTTTAAAGACGGAAAAGAACTTTCCAAATAATAATATTTTTGTAAATAAAAGAGATTTGAGTTATATATAACTCAAATCTCTTTTATTTATTATTTGCTATGGATTACATCTCTTACAAGGTCTATAACCTTTTGATATAGCTTCATCTCTAGTTTTAAAGAGTATCTTATTGCTATCCTTTATTGTTGAGCTACAGTCTCCTTTATGAAAAATCTCAGAATTTCTGTTTCCAGTATACTTTTCTACATTTGTATCTTCTTTTTGATCTTCTTTTTTAGTTTTTTTCATTATATTATCACTATTTTTTTCAGTTTCAATTGATAAGTCTTTCCCATCACTTGTAACCTTTATTGTACCGTTGATATCTGTCCTATAGATCTTTATGTTCTTTTCTTCTAGTTTATCTAATATCTCTTTATCTGGCAAATTATAGCTATTAACTTCAGCTACTTGTATTATTCCATAAGATGGATTTGTTTGTTCTAAAAATTCATCTATGGTTGATGTATTGCTAGCATGATGGCCAAGTTTCAACAGATCTACACTTAAATCCCGATTTAAATCTAAAACTTCTTTCTCTGATTTACTTTCTGCATCTCCAGTAAACATAAATGCTGTTTCTTTGTATTCTAATTTTAATACAACTGAATAATCATTAAAATTACTGTAGCTACTACTATTAGGTCCTAATATTGTATATTGTGCATTAGCCAATGGATATACATCTCCTACTTTTGAAGTTGTTATCTTCAGCCCCTTGTTTTTTACTGCCATAATAACATCTTGAAAGGTTTGAGTAGTATGTGTTACCTTAGGCATAATAACTTTACCAACCTCAAATGCTGTTATTACATCATCTAATCCACCTATATGATCAGAATGAGGATGAGTACCTATTACATAATCTAATTTCGATACACCTTGATCTTTTAAATAGTCAACAACTAGCTTACCATAATGATTTTCTCCTGCATCTATAAGCATACTTGAGTCGCCTTGCCTTATAAATACACTATCACCTTGACCTACATCTATAAAATGGATCTCTAAGTTTTCTTCTTCTATTAGATCTCCATTTTGTACTGCTGCAGCTTTATTGCCTATTTCCATATCTTCACTGCATCCAGTTATAGCAAATATTAATATAAAAGCTATCATTAATATGGAT
The DNA here is from genome assembly GCA_964567475.1 of uncultured Tissierellaceae bacterium. GTDB lineage: Bacteria > Bacillota > Clostridia > Tissierellales > Tissierellaceae > CAZMMV01. Next base: position 14,071 of record CAZMMV010000016.1, read on the forward strand.
ATTTTACTTTTTCTATAATTTTTCAATTATACACCTCCTAATTTGTATCTCCTTTTCATTTTGCCATATTTCTAATTATGGATACTATATAAAAAACTATTACCTAATTGTAGCATATCCTGAAAAAATTTCAATATTACTTAAGTATATAAAAATTTCTTTTTAAAATAATAAAAGCCTTGATTTATTTAAAATCAAAGCCTTTATTATTAAACTATAAAAATCTAAATAAAATTAAACTCTAGAAGTTTTTCAATAAATTTGCCATTTCTATTGCTGATACCGCTGCATCATATCCTTTATTTCCAGCCTTTGTTCCTGATCTTTCTATGGCTTGTTCTATATTATCTGTTGTTAGTACTCCAAATATAACTGGTATATCTGTATTTAAAGATACACTAGCTACACCCTTTGATACTTCAGCACAAACATAGTCAAAATGTGGTGTTGATCCACGAATTACAGCTCCTAAGCATATTATTGCATCATATTTGTTGCTATTAGACATTTTTTTAGCTACTAAGGGTATTTCAAATGCACCTGGTACCCAAGCTACATCAATTTCTTCATCTTTTACTCCATGTCTTTTTAATCCATCTATTGCTCCACTTAATAGTTTTGATACTATAAATTCATTAAATCTAGCTATTACTAATCCCACTTTTATATCCTTAGCTACTAAATTTCCTTCAATTATTCTCATTTTGATACCTCCATTTAATGTTTTAATATCTTAACATGTGATTCATTTTATTTTGTTTTGTCTTTAAGTAAAATTCATTTTCTTTATTACACTCAATTTGAATAGCTACTCTCTCAACTATTTCTATATCATATCCTGATAATCCAGTTACTTTTCTTGGATTGTTAGTCATTAATCTTAACTTTTTAATTCCTAAATCACTTAATATTTGAGCTCCTATACCATATTCACGAAGATCTGGTGCAAATCCAAGCTCAATATTTGCTTCAACTGTATCAAATCCCTGATCTTGTAATGCATAAGCTTTTAATTTATTAATTAAACCTATCCCCCTACCTTCTTGCCTCATATATAGAAGAACTCCTCTCCCTTCTTTTGCAATTTCTTTCATAGCTGCATCGTATTGTTCTCCACAGTCACATCTTCTAGAACCTAGCGCATCTCCTGTAAGACATTCTGAGTGAACTCTTGTAAGAACTGGCTCATCAGTTGTTATATCTCCTTTTACTAATGCTACGTGATGTTCTCCATTTAATTTATTTATAAATCCATATATCTTAAATTGTCCATATTTTGTTGGCATTTTTGTTTCTACTACTCTTTCTATTAATTTTTCCTTATGTTTTCTATAAGCTATTAAATCAGCAATAGTTATAATTTTTATTCCATGTTTTTCTTTAAATTTTATAAGTTCTGGAGTTCTTGCCATAGTTCCATCTTCACTCATTATTTCACAAATTACTCCAGCTGGTTTTAATCCAGCTAATTTTGCTAAATCCACTGCTGCTTCTGTATGCCCTGTTCTTTTTAGTACTCCACCTTCCCTTGCCTTCAATGGAAATATATGTCCAGGTCTTCTAAAGTCATCTCCCTTTACATCATCACTTAGCATCTTTTGTACAGTTAAAGCTCTTTCATGAGCTGATATACCTGTTGTTGTATCTATATGATCTATTGATACTGTAAAAGCTGTTTCATGATTATCAGTATTATTTTCTACCATAGGTTGAATCTCAAGTTCATCAAGCCTCTTACCATCTAGTGGCATGCATATAAGACCTCGTCCATACTTTGCCATAAAGTTTATATCTTGTGGAGTAACCTTTTCAGCTGCCATAAGTAGATCTCCTTCATTTTCCCTATCTGGATCATCTACTACAATTATCATTTTACCTGCTTTTATATCTGCTATAGCCTCATCAATATTATTAAACTTATACATTTTTTTCCTCCTATATAAATCCATTATTTTTTAATAAATCCATATTTATTCCTTTGCTTTCTTTAGCATCTAGATCATCTAAAGCTAATAACTTTTCAACATATTTCCCTATTAAATCACATTCTAAATTTACTGTTTCACCTTCTTTTTTATCTAATAGTGTTGTATGACTTCCAGTATGCGGAATAATTGAAAGCTTAAATATACTCTCATCTACATAGGCAACTGTTAAACTTATTCCATCAATGGTGATAGAACCCTTTTTAATGATATATCTAAGTATCTCCGAAGAAGCTTTTATTGTAATCCAAATAGCATTATCTTCTTTATTTCTAGATATTATCTCTCCTGTGCCATCTATATGTCCACTTACTAAATGTCCTCCAAGCCTTTTATCTAAGGTTAATGCTCTTTCCAGATTTACATAGCTTCCTATTTTTAAATTACCTAAATTACTCATTCTTAGGGTTTCAGCCATGATATCTGCACTAAAACTATCTTTGCTTTTATCTGTAACTGTTAAACATACTCCATTGGTGCAAATACTATCTCCTATGCTTGTATTTTCTATGACCTTAGATGCATAGATAATCATTGTTGATGATTTTTGTCCCTTTTTTATATCTTTAATTTTACCTATTTCTTCTATAATTCCTGTAAACATTTATAATCACCTCTTTATATATCCTTCTACTAATAAATCTTCACCTACACTTTTATATTTTATATTCTCTAACTGGAACGCATCTCTAAGAAGGTCTATTCCTCTGCCTCCAACTGGTGTCTTTGACTGGTCTCCTCCTATTATTTTTCCTGCTATATAGATTTGAACTTTGTCGACTATAGATTGCTCTAAGGCTGAAAAATTAAGTGTTGCACCTCCCTCTAAAAGTATGCTATCTATTTTTTCTTCAGCTAGCTTTGACATTAGATCTTGTAAATCTACTCTTCCTTCCAAACTTTTAACAACTAAAACTTTAACTCCCTTTTCTTCAATCTCTTTTTTCTTTCTTATATCTCCCTGGTATGTTGTAGCTATTATAGTTTTTGCTATATCTTGATTTTCTAAGACTTTGGAATCTATAGGTATTCTCAACTTACTATCTACTATTATTCTTATAGGGTTTTTACCATTTTCAATTCTACATGTCAATTGAGGATTATCCTTTATTACAGTGTTTATTCCTACCATGATCCCTGCCATTTCATTTCTAAGTTCATGAACACTTTCTCTTGCTTTAGCTCCTGTTATCCATTTTGATTCTCCTGTTTTAGTTGCTATTTTCCCATCTAATGACATAGCTGTTTTCATAACTACAAATGGTTTTTTCTCTGCTATATATTTCATAAATACTCTGTTTATATCTCGACATTCTTTTTCCAAAACTCCTGTTAATACTTCTATTCCTGCATCTATTAATTTCTTTACTCCTTGCCCTGCAACTAAAGGGTTGGGATCTAGAGTGCCCACTACAACTCTTTTAATTTTTTTCTTAATTATCATATCTGCACATGGTGGTGTTTTCCCATAATGTGAGCAAGGTTCTAATGTTACATACATAGTAGCTCCTTCTACATCAGTTATTGCATTTTCAAAAGCTCTTACTTCTGCATGAGCCTCACCATAAGATTCATGCCAACCTTTAGCTATTACTTTATTTTCTTTTACAATAACTGCACCTACCATTGGATTTGGATCAACTTTACCTTTACCTTTTTTAGCTAATCTCAATGCGGATTTCATATAATACTTGTCCAAATAAATCTCCTCCTAATATAAAAAACCCTGATTCTAAAGAATCAGGGCAGGAATATACGAAGATTAAATATACTTAATCCTCTTAATCTTAATAAAAAAGCTCTGAAATATAATTATATTTCAGAGCTGAATACGACAAAAATTACTTGTATAAATTTACTTACTAAGATTTAGATTTTTCTTCTTTCATCCAGACTTTACTGTCGGCTTCGGAGTTACACCGAATCTGCCTATAAGGCTCGCGGGCTATACCGCCGGTAGGGAATTTCACCCTGCCCTGAAGAATATTTAGTTTTTAAAATTTATTTTTCTATTGTTATTCTTATAACAATTACACTATAACATATTTTCATTAAAAATGTAAGGACCTTTTAAAACTTATTTTTATTTTTATAATTTTAATGTGTTCCCTCTATTATATCTATATCTAAATCTGAAAATACCTTTTTTATTTCTTCAAATCTATCTTCCTTACATTTAACTGCACATTTTCCTAAATGAACTCTTTCAACATTACTTTCTTTAAGTTTTTTTCCTATTTTCTTTAGTTTTTCTTCACCATTATTTTCTTCATCTTGTCTTTTTTCAAAGCAAAGATTGCAACTAAAAAAAGATAAAAGTTCTGTTTCTATTCCTTCTTCCTTGTAAATTGCAAAGTGTTTATCCTTGTTATTGTAAGCTTTAAAACAACCCATAGATGAACATCTACCACTTGTTTTACCACATATTCCTATAGCTATTTTCATAATATACTCCTCTCAAATGTAAAAACAGCCACATTTAATATAAATGGGCTGAGTAATTTATTTAATCTTTTGTGAACAATGCCCTGAAAAATGATTTAATCGCATCTAAAATCTTTTCCAATAATGATCTTACTTCTTCATTGTTTTTAATAGTATCATCTAATTTTTTTCCTATGTTTTTAAGCTGGCTTTTTATTTCTTCTGTGTCTAAATCTAGTTTATTTATTTTCTCCATTAAATTACTAATTTTTTCAATCTGTTCAACTTTTAAATCTATATCTAAACTCTCTGCTGTATCAAGTATTACTTGTTTTATATCTTCAGGAGCTTTTATATCTCTGGATATAATCTCTTCTTTAACCTTTCGCACCAATTCACTAGCTTTATCCTTACCTATTTCTTCTCCTAATTCACCAGTTTGAAATACTTCTTCATTAGCTACTTGCTTTTGATTTTCACTTATTTTTTTACCTGTAGCTTGTTCAAAGGCCTTTAGTATACCTGTTAGGGCTCCTGTACCTGACACTGGAAAAGGTGCTGCTGCTATGACTTTAGCATCTTTAACACCAGCAGTTACCAATGCGCTTTCATACATTTCTTTTGTTACCCAAGATATATTATGTGTTTCTACACTTATACCTGAATCTTCTTCTAATAATTCTACATAAGCAGAGGACATAGTTTTATTTCCAAGCTGTGCCTCACCTGCAATTCCTTCTAAATATTTTCTTTCCTCTTTATTATTTATTTCTATTATAGATACATTTTCTTCTTTAACATCAAATATTTCTATAATTTCTTGTCTCTGTTCATTGCTTAAATCTTTCCCCAGTGTTACTACTACTGAACTATCTGCATATACTCCTGTACTCAATATAAATATAAGAGATAAAATAAAGGATATATAGCTTTTATTTTTTTTATTCATATTATCACTTCCTTATTTTTTTATTATTTTTTATCATTATTCTATTTGTATATACTATTCTTTTAGATTTTCTTTAAAGAAATCAATAAAGGAATCATGAACTTTCTTTGTAATCAATGGCTGATTCTGAAAAAATCCATATCCATGATCTGCATTCTCTATAATTACCCTTTTTACACTGGGAAAGGCTGACACAATCTCTTCATTTTCAGAAGGTGGTATTACTGAATCATTATCCCCATAAATCAAAAGCATATTTCCTTTAAATTTATCTATATTCTTAAGAGGATTTGAATCTTTCATATCCTTAAACCAATTAGCACTAAGAGTTTCATTTCTTCCAAATAAATTAGTAATATCTGCATATCCCTTATCTGATATGGCTTCTTCTTTAAATTTATTATACTTATCTTTTCCTCCAAAAAAATTTATCATTACCTTTTCCCCTGTAAGAACTGAAGGCGCCAAAAGGCCCATTGCTTTATATGGAGATTTTTCATTACTCCCGATGGATAAAGCAACTCTTCCTCCTAAGCTATAGCCAAATATACCTAGTCGATTCTTATCTATATTATAATTATTCAAGATATATTCTAAGCTAGTATTAGAATCTGAAATCATATTAGAAATATAGTTTTCTGTAAAAGGTTCCTTACTTTCACCACAACCAGGAAAATCCATTCTTATGCTAAGTATTCCCTCTTTACTAAAAGCTTGGGCTATTTTTAAAAACCCACCGCCTTCTTCTTTGCTTCCATGATGTCCATGATTCATAACAACTGCAGGAAAAGGGCCTTGTCCAGCTGGCACTACTATACTAGCTGGAATAATTCGTTTATCATTTTTTATTTGAACATTAACTTCTTCACCTATTTTTTCAATACTCATCTATATTTCTCCTTAAAATATCTAATTTATCTTTTATATATTTTTCTATCTTATTCAATTATTTCTTTTACAGTGTAATAAGCAATTCCAATAGCCCCTGGTCCTACATGTACCCCTATTACTGGACCTATATCTACTATTGACACATTTATACTTAATTTTTCTTCTACACTTTTAGCTAGTTTTTTAGCTTCATCATAACAATTAATATGATGAACTATTATTTCTTTTATGGAGTATTTTAGATTATCTTCTATCATTTTATCTAATATTGCTTTAACTCCCCTAACCTTAGTCCTCACTGTTTTTAATATAGTTGTCTTTCCATTTTTTACTGTTAAGACTGGTATTATTTTAAGTATATTACCAATTAAGGCACCTGCACCGCCTATTCTACCACCCTTTTTTAGATATTCTAAATTATCAGGTATAAATAAAAATCTACTTCTTTTAATGTTTTCTTCAGCTATGTTTACAAGCTCTTCTATACTCTTTCCTTCTTTAGCTGCCCTAGCAGCTACTATTGCAGAAAATCCTAATTGCATAGAATTAGATTGTGAATCTAGAATGTAAATCTTTGCATCTGGATATTCTTTTAAAACCTCTTCCCTAACTTTACAAGCACTAATATATGTACCACTCATCTCAGATGATAAAAAAATGCATAAAAGGTCATTGCCTTTAGAAACAATATCTACCATTTGTTTATAAATTTGACCTATAGAAGGCTGGGATGAAAGCGGAATTCCCTTTTCTTCCATCATATTATAAAATACTTCATTTTTTATTTCTGTCTCTTTTATACTTTCATCTTGAAAAGAAACATATAAAGGTAAAATACTTATATCTAAATCTTCCCTAATTTTTTTATCAATATAGCTAGTACTATCTGTCATTATCTTCACACTCATTAAATTCCTCTCCAATCAAATGTTTAATAATATATACTTATAGTATATCATTTTTATCTAAGAGATTCCAAAACTATTTGCTAAAAAAAATAGAAGATGAGAAATCTCTTGATTATCAAGATCCATCTTCTATTTTTGATTTAATTGTCTAAATTGTATGTTTTATAATCCAAACTAGATTCATCTTAAGATTCAGTAGGTTTTTCTAAAGGTTGGGCTGAACCTCCATCTAGTGGAATATTAAGTTCCTTATATATTTCAATTAATCTTTCTTTTCCTAAAAGACTAGGAACAAATGGGGTCCTTTTTTTAAGTTCATTTTTGTATATTGAGTCCCCAGAATAATCAAAAAAGTAAGTGCTAAGTTCTTTGTAAATTAAAGTAGCATCATCATATGCTTTTTGCATTGTATCAACTGTATATTTAGTCGATAGTTCTATTGCCTTTTCTGGAGTTGCTTTTATAAATGACTTTTCTACTTCTTTCAATTCTTCAATAAGTTTAGTTTCTTGATTTTTATAATATTCACGAACATATTTACCGTAAATTTCACGATCTATTTCACTCAATGCAGAAACTCCTCGCATTGTCCAATAAGCTGAATCTGGAGTGTATTGATTGCCAGTAACATTATAAGGAGCTATAGATTTTGTAGTTCCTCCAATTACAGGAACATACATAGCATGTTCAGCATTTCCCATAGCTACCCAAAGAATACCACCTAATTCTTTTGGATAATCCTTCTTAATTTGAATTATATGACATTCCTCTTGCTCAACAGCACCTATAGGTCTTATCTTACCTCTATTTTCAGGTAATTTCATATCAAAAGAAGTTCCTTCATTTCTATAACGTTGTACTTCCATTACATCTTGTAAAGAAATTTTATTTGATGCTTTTTGAAATAATTCAAAATCATCTGCGTCATAAGGAATCTTTTTTGAAGGATCAAGGAAATTTATTCCACTCCAAAGTCTTTGTCTATTTCCATCGCTTAAATCTTCTGCATAAGTTTTTTTAATATTTATAAGTCCATCCTCTTCTACTAAAAATCCATGTTTCTTAGGAAGTTTTATAAGATTATCTGAAGCGTAAACATTATCAGTATCACTTACATCAACTTTTCCTAACATATAACAATTTGGAGCTATAGAATAAGCATCGTCAGGATATTTAACTGCACAATATTGATGTCCTGATAATAATTCCATATACCATATTTCATTTTGATCAGCCAAAATAACTATTGCCCCTTCTTGGCATCCTTTTTTATCCATAATTTTTCCTAATAATTCAACGCCTTCCTTAGCAGTTTTGATTTGTGGCAAAACTACACTTACAACAGATGATTCATATATTCCATTGTTTGTTAAAGGATCAGCTTTCATTGCTGCTTCATTACTTGATGCTGTTACTGTAGCTGTCATAGCTACGCCATTCTCATTCCATCCACCAGCTTCAAAAACATCTCCATCATCTTGAAATCCATCTGGAATAGAAATATATTTGTAGGTTGCTTTAGGCATAGGCCAAGTAAAATTATAAGCATCCTTAAACATATCTCCTGGCTTATATGTAGCTGCTGGAACTACTGTCAGCATTTTATTGTAACATGAACTCCAATCCTCAGTCCTGGCAATCATTGGAGACCCATCAGCTGATACATCCTTTCCTACAATTGTAGCAGTACATGCAAAAACAGGTTGATAAGCACTAAAAATTAATGCTATTACAGAAAATAAAACAACTACTTTTTGTCTAAACAACTTTTTCATATTATCATCCTCCTATTTTATAACAATTTGTTTCAAATTTATTATACTACAGAAGGAATATTTTAACACTTAATATACATTATAAGATAAGTTGTCCTAAACCACCTAATATAGCTACTGTAATCACTACTTTGCTAATAATAGAAGATTTCTTAGTTGTTAATCTTATTATAAATGCTAAGATAGCCATTAAGCCCCAACTTGCTGCTGCAAGTTTTTGTCCACTAGAATTACTAGGCAAAGCCGTATACACCATAAAAGATATAAATACCCATGAAAATATCCATGAAACCTTAGCTTAAAAAATTTTCATGGATATCTTACATCTTATTTTTAATAATTTAATAACAATTTCCCTTCCAATAGTTATTAGCTGCAGCTATAGTTTGAAACTCAATTGCAACAACCTGACTTGCTGCTATTAGACTACCTGGATCTACAGAATACATTCTTCGCCCACATTTAAGAATATCAAGGTCTGGCTGCATATTGTGAATTGTGTGTCTAGCTATTATCATTGCTAAAGCTCGACCTTCTTCAGGGGTATTTGTAATTAGTGTGCCCCCTGGAACTAAAACTAATTCTGAATCTGGTAAATAATTCATAGTATCACCTCTATTTTCTATTAAATTTACATTCTTAATTTAATATACTCTAAGGATGATGCTTTGGTGTTGGATGAAAATCTTTATTGTTCGTCTAGCAATCTTTTTTCTAGTATTTGGTCAATATCAAAATTTTCTATTTGTAAATAATACTCTGCAGCATCTAATAAAGATTTCATAGGTACAGTTCCTATAACTTCGCTACCTACTATATTTACACCATATCTTTTTGCTTCCATTTTTACCATTTCAAAAGCTTGATAAACTGCTGTCTTTTCATAATTTACCAGATTCATTGAAACTTGAGTCTGATTTCTTTCTTCTAGTTTTAATCCTATACCTTTTACAAATCTTAATCCGCCACCTATATGTCTTACTGTTTTTGCAATTTTATTTGCAATTTCTACATCTGGCGTATCTAGATTTACATTAAATGCTACTAAAGGAACTCTTGCTCCTACAGCTGTACATCCACTTTTTACGTTCATCTCTTGAGGTCCAAAATCTGGTTTCCATTCTTCTTCTTTAATTTTTTCAAAGAAAGCTTCATATTGTCCCTTTCTTACTTTTGCAAGATTTTTTCTCTCAGGAACTCTTGCTGCATCTTCGTATAAATATATAGGAATTCCCCAACTACCTATCTCAGCTCCTACTTCTTTTGCAACTTCAATACATTCATCAATAGTTATATTAGATACAGGTGTAAATGGTATAACATCTGTTGCCCCCATTCTTGGGTGAGCACCTTCATGTTTCGACATGTCTATAAGTTCTGCAGCTTTCTTAGCAGAATTTATAGCAGCTTCTTTTACCTGATCTGGAGATCCTATCATTGTAAGAACTGTTCTATTGTGATCTTTGTCAGATGAATAGTCTAAAATTGTTATACCTTCAACTTTTCTAACTTCATCTATAATCTTTTCTACTAAGGCTTCGTCCCTACCTTCACTAAAATTTGGTACACATTCCATTAATTTTCTCATAATTACCTCCTAATTATTTTTAAGATAATTTCTCAACAAAGGTTCTTATAAACCATATTGTTTGTGGATGATATATAAGATCCACTAAAAATGCACCTACTATTGGAACTATCATCATAGCTTTTCTACTCATTCCATATTTTTCATTAATAGCTGTCATATTAACTATTGCAGAAGGAGTAGCTCCTAAACTATGTCCACATAGTCCTGCACACATAACTGCAGCATCATAGTCCTTACCTAATATCCTAAATACAACAAAATAAGCTAACAATACTACTAGTACTAGTTGAAATAAAACTATCACTAAAACTCCACCTATTAATCCAGATAATTTCCAAATTTCTAAAGTCATAAGGGCCAGTGATAGATAAAGAACTAGCATAACATTGCCAATTTCATCTACTAATTCAAAATCAAATTTATATAGATGAAACTTCTCATTTATATTTCTAACCATCATTGCAACAAACATGGCTCCTACATATGCAGGGAATCCCATATTTATTATATCACTTATCCAATCGGATATTATAGTAGCCAAAGCCATACATATAATAATTGCAGATACATTTTTAATTATATCGAGAGGGCTTAGTTTATCCTCTGTACTTACGTTAACATCTGCAATAGATGTATCAATATCTTCATCTATATTAGCTTTTAAGTTATTTTTTTCTATAAGTCTTCTGCCTAGTGGGCCACCTACAAGCACTGCAGAAACAAGGCCAAATGTAGCTGCTGCTGCCCCAACTAAAGGAGCAGCTTCATATCCCATATCATAGAAAGTATTTCCATACGACAATGCTCCACCGTGTCCACCAGCCATAGAAATAGCACTAGCAAGTAATCCATATGCTGTTTCTAGTCCAATTGCTTTTGAAATTGCTATACCAATTATATTCTGAAATATTGAAATAACACCGGCTACAATCCAGTATGTGATCAATAATTTTCCACCTTTTTTAAGTAATTCAAAACTTGCTCCAAGTCCTACTGTTGTAAAAAATGCAAGCATAAATGTGTCTTGAAATATATTTTGAAAGTTAAAAACAAATGTATTACTTGAATATCCAAACCAAGTAATAAACATAAATATAAATCCACCAATAATTGCTGCTGGGATACAATATCTATCAAGTATTTTTATTTTATCTTTTACAAAATATCCAAAAAGTAATAATATTGCAGCAAAAGCTAATGTAACAACTGAGTTTACATTAATTTCTGTAATTCCATTAATAATTTCAAAGTTCATAATTTTCTCCTATTTATTGTTATTTTTAAATTCTGATAAATCTTTGTAGATTTTAACTGTTTACCTCCCTTTATAAATTTTAAATAAAACTTAAGACCACTACACATTATAACAAACTTTTCTATAAATTGAATGTATTATTATAAAATATTCATAAATAAATTAAATCAGATATAAATAATAGCTACTTTAAAAGCAAAGTAGCTATTATTTATATTATTACTATTCTATTATTTTTCAAAAGCACTCTTAGTAAATAAACTTACATTCTTTTGTTTACTAAGATTATTTGATTCCATGTCATCATGTTCAGAATCTCTTCTTAGATTTTGAAATCTTTTTGCTTCTTCTCTATCACTTATTTGTCTTTGAAGAATTCGCATTTCTTCTAAAAGGTCAACATTTTTTGATTGTAAATTAGTTTTTTCTTCAATTAACTTTCTAATTTTAGCTTGATTGTCATCATATATAGACATAACATCTTGTATAGTACTTCCCTGAAGTTCCATTTGTGAAAGCATCTCACGAATATCTTCCTCTAAAGAGTGTATTTGTGCTATATATGATTCTGAGTTTTTCTTTAATAATAAAAGCTCTCTTTCTTGAACATGATTTTTTTCTATATGTTTGGTGTTAGTATAATATTGTAGACACGATTTTCCGAATGCTATAAAATAATGGGTAACTGATATTACCTATATCCATACAATTAAAAATGGTTGGTGCTATCTAGCTTCTGTTATGGATCTTAATAGTAGGAAGATAGTTGGATACTCTATGTCTAAAA
>CAZMMV010000017.1:0-13410 GCA_964567475.1 uncultured Tissierellaceae bacterium
CTTAAATTCCCATACAACGCATGGTACACATTAGCATTATCTTGTTTGTGATTTTATGCTAATTTATACTTAGATAGATTTATACTAGCATTTTTATCCCTATCAATTTCTAGTCCACATTCACATTTATATATTCTATCTGAAAGTTTTAAGTTTTTCTTTATTTTTCCACATCTACTACACATCTTAGAACTAGGAAAAAATCTGTCTGCTTGAACAAATTCTATACCATTAAATTTACATTTATATTTCATCTGTCTTATAAATTCATATAGCTTTTGTTCACTAATTGCTTTTGATAGATATTTATTTTTCATCATTCCACTTATATTTAAATCTTCCATTACTACTCTATTTGGCTTTAATTTTACTATTTTATTAGTAGTTTGATGTATGTGGTTGTTTTTTATATTTACTAACTTTCTATAAATAAGTTTTATTTGTTTTTCTAGTTTGATGATATTTTTAGTTTTAACAAATTGTTTTCCATTCTTATTCATTTCATACTTTTTTGAACATTGTTTTTGAAATCTCTTTAATTTCTTCTTTATCTTTTTTACTTTAGAACTTTTATTGATGTTTTTAATAGGTTTGTCTAAGCAACTTACTACAGCTAGATCTTTCACTCCTAAATCTATTCCTATACTTAAATCCTTATTTAATTCAACTTGGTTTTCGTCTTGTTCATACCCTAGTGTCAGATACCAGTACATTCCATCAAAATGACATCTAGGATTAATGTATTTGTCTAATATTGGTATTTTATAATTTGTCTTATATTTTACTTTGCCTATTTTCTCTATGTTTACTTTACTGTCTTTAAATTTCAAACTATCATATCTAACATAGAAAGACTGCTTAGATCTTTTCTTGGATTTAAATTTAGGTTTTTTTGTTCTATTTTTAAAGAAGTTATTATATGCTGTTTGTAAATCATCAAAAGCTTGGGATGTTATTTGAGCGCTTACTTCATATAACCATTTATATTGTTCTTGTTTCTTAATGGTATTATTAAACTCTTTTTTTATTTTATTTTTAGATGGTTTGATTTTTTCCTTATACATCTGTTCCCATCTATTAAGACCCCAATTATATGCAAATCTAGCTACACCTACTGATTTATACATCAATGTCTCTTGTTCTTTTGTAGGTTTCAATCTTATTTTTATTGACTTTATCATAATCTCACCTCCTAAATCTATTATATCATTAATTTGATAAAATAAACAGATGTTCGGAAGCTAATTTAGATAGATTTATACTAGCATTTTTTATTAATATTCATTAATCTTATAAGTTTTTATAAAGTTTTCAAGGATCAATTATAAATTTTATGCTCATTCATATAAGATCGCTACTCCTATATAGTTCTCTTATGAACTTCTTATGCTTTCACATAAGCGTAGACTATATCATCACCTGTTTGGTGTCCTCCACTTCCACTACCTATCGCTTGTAGTGTACTCCCCGTCGGGATAGTCGTTGAAGTTTACTCTTATCTTAAGACTTAGAGTCTTACCTGCTGATTGTCGATTATTAAGGGACTTAGGATTTAACCTTATCCTATCTATCTAATTTTTTTTGCTTTCGCAACTTTGGCACCTACCTTTTCAGGTTATGCTGTAGTTTAGATAGCTTTACGAGTTTCCAGCAATTCAAAGGATTTTTGGATACTATAAATAGTATCGCTCCATGCTCTTTACAAACATGGGAGGCTTTCAACATGTAACTGTTAGTTACCTCCTCTTATATTAGCAAGTATCTATATTTTAACTCCGGGAGTATCCCGGATTTAAAATCAAATTAACAACTATACTATTAAAACTTAAGCGTATTTTTTAATTAATTCTTCAACAGAATCTTTTGTAGCATCATCTGTAACTACTGCATCTATTCTTTCCCCATCTTTATAAATTGCAATTACAGGAAGTCCCATAACTTTTTGTCCAATAGCTAATCTTCTAGCTTTAGTAATGTCTAATGATGTAAACTTAATTTTATCACCATAAGTTTTTTCAAAAGCTTCAACATGTGGCATTAAAGCTTTACATGGTTCACAAGTTGGTCCCCAAAAATCTACTAATACATATCCTTCAGCTTTTAACACTTCTTCTTCAAAATTCTCTTTGTTTAATTCTAACATTTAGCATTCCTCCTTAATTTTATATGATTTTTTCAAATCTTTTAATCTTCAAATGCTTTATCTATATATTTTTCAGCTTGAACAGCGGCAATTGCACCATCTGCTGTTGCTGTAACTACCTGTCTAAGACTCTTAACTCTAACATCTCCTACTGCAAATACTCCATCTATGTTTGTCTTCATATCCTCGTCTGTTTTTATATATCCATTCTCAATATCAACTATTCCATCAAATAATTCTGTAGCTGGAAGATATCCTATGAATGGGAATACCCCAAATGTTCCGTCTTCTTCATCTGGAAATATTTCTGTTTCTTCATTTGTTTTTACATTTTTAACTACCATAGATTCTAGTATTCCATCACCTTTTAATTCAGTGATCACACTATCCCACATAAATGCCATTTTATCATTCTTAAAAGCTTTTTCTTGAATTGACTTAGCTGCTCTTAATTCATCTCTTCTATGGATTACAGTAACTTTTCTAGCAAATTTAGTTAAATACATTGCTTCTTCTACTGCTGTATCTCCTCCACCCATTACATAAACTTCAAGATCTTCAAAGAAAGCAGCGTCACATGTAGCGCAATAAGATACTCCTCTACCTGTCAACTCTTTTTCTCCTGGACAACCTATTGGCCTTGGGTTTGCACCTGTAGCTATAATAACTGATTTTGTTTTATATTCTGTATCTTTACCTTTTAAAATTTTAATTTTTCCATCTAATTCAACAGTTTTTATTTTATCACTTACTATCTTTGCTCCAAATTCATTTGCTTGTTCTACCATTCTAGCTACTAAAGAAGGTCCACTTGCATTTTCAATAGAACCCGGATAATTGGCAACCTCATCTGTTGTTGCTATTTGTCCACCTGTTCCTTCTTTTTCAATAATCAAAGTGTTCAATCTTGCTCTTGATGCATACAAACCTGCTGCTAGTCCTCCAGGACCTGCCCCTATTATCACTACATCATAAACCATTTTTTTCCCTCCTTGATAATGTTTAATTGACCATTTATACTAGTGCTGATTCTAATTATACCCATTTTATACTTTAAAAAACAAATATAATTCTATTAGTTGACTATTTTACCAAGATTTAATATTTGCAACAAAAAAACAGAGTAAATAGGCCTAATAGCCCATTTACTCTGTTTTTTTACCTGAGAGATTCACCAAAACCACTTGGGTTGCTCCTTCGGTGCATAACGCTTTCCAGAGTCCTGTCTAAACACGGTCCTTTTTGCCTGAGAGTTTTGAAGACGAGTTGGGAACTCATCAACTTATTTCCTTCGGCGCTTTTTATAGTCTCTCCCGTATTTTTCATCCAGATTTTAAGTTTTGATACTTTTATATGAATTTGATATTTTTTTAACATTCAAAAAATAACTTTATACTGTATTGTCATTATAATATAGAATCATTTAATATACAAGTCTTTTCTAAAAATTTATTTATTTTTTAAATTCATCTAATACATACAAGGCAATATTTGATGAATGGTCTGATACTCTCTCTAGATTACCTATTACATCTAAGAATATTATTCCTGCACTAGGTTCAGATTCTTTAGTATTTAATCTCTCTATATGATTTTGTCTATTTATAGATTCAAGTTGGTCTACTTCATCTTCTAATCTTAAAACTTCTTTTGCTAAAGACTCATCCTTAGTATCGAGAGCTTTCATTGCAGTATGAAATACTAATTGGCATTTATAAAACATTTCATTTAACTCTTCTATTCCTGTTTCCGTAAAAGAAAAGTTCCCTCTTATTTTTTCTTCAGCAAGCTCCACTAAGTTTTCTGCATGATCTCCTATTCTTTCTATATCACCTATATTATTAAAGTATACATTAACTTGTCTTTTCTGTTCCTCTGATAAGGAAGCATTAAACACTTTAATTAAATACTCTGATATTTCTTTCTGTAACTTGTTTATTTTACCTTCTTGTTCTAAGGTTAATTCTATTTCCTTATACTCTTCTTCTACCAAAGCTCTTCTAGATCTATCTAAGTTTTCTTCTACCAATTCTCCCATTCTAAGTACCTCTTTTTTTACCTGTCCAAGAGCAATAGATGGTGTTTCTATAATTCTAAAATCTAAGAACTTAGCTTCTCTATCTTCAGTTAAGTCATCACCAGGTACTAACCTTTTAGCTGCTTTAACCAAAAGTCCTGCAAATGGTAACTGAATCAATACATTTATTATATTAAACAATGTATGTGCATTGGCTATTTGTCTAGGAATATCATTGGGAGATAAAACCTTGACTGCAGCTTCAATAGGTGTCCTAAGTACAAACATAAAAATAAGAGTTCCTATTAAGTTAAATAAGAAGTGAATAATAGCAGCTCTTTTTGCTGTTTTATTAGCACCTATAGATGAAATTAATCCTGTTGTAGTTGTACCGATATTTTCTCCAAATAAAATTGGAAATGCTATATCAATACCTATTAATCCTTGTCCTGCTAAAGCTTGAAGTAATCCTATTGAAGCACTACTACTTTGTACTACAGTAGTTAATCCAAGTCCTACTAACATTCCTAAAAATGGATTTTTCAATCCTACTATAATATTAGTAAAAGCAGGAGCATCTGCCAATGGTTTCAATCCATCGCCCATCATATCCATACCTATGAATAATATTCCAAATCCAATAAGAATTTCTGCAATCTCTTTACCCCTTTTTTTTGAGGTTCCTATCCAAAATGCTACACCTATAGCTACTG
The DNA here is from genome assembly GCA_964567475.1 of uncultured Tissierellaceae bacterium. Taxonomy (GTDB): domain Bacteria; phylum Bacillota; class Clostridia; order Tissierellales; family Tissierellaceae; genus CAZMMV01. The sequence continues at coordinate 4,874 of CAZMMV010000017.1, forward strand.
CTAAAGGCGCATAATCTGTTATTTGAAATGCAATTAACTGTGCTGTAACAGTTGTACCAATATTTGCACCCATTATAACTCCAACGGCTTGAGATAGAGACATCAATCCTGCATTTACAAATCCAATTACCATAACTGTAGTGCCCGAACTACTTTGTATAACCATAGTAACTAAAGCCCCTACTAAAACTCCCATAATCCTATTGTTTGTAAGTACTTCTATTAATTTCTTTAATTTTTCTCCTGCAACTTTTTGTAAACCTGCACCCATTAGATTCATTCCATATAGAAATAAACCAAGTCCGCCAAGTACTGGCAGTGCTATACCCATATTCCTCCTCCTAGTCGAAAATTTATATTTTGTTTTTTTTAATTAACAATATCATCTATTTTTATCTAGATTAAACTATAATATTTTAAAATTATAAGAAAAAATCTAGTTGTCTTAAAGCCTCAAAAAGTATTATATTAACAGAATTAGCTAGATTTAAAGATCTTCCAATCTCTTGTATCATTGGAATTTTAATAGACCTTTCAATATTTCCATCTAAAATCTCCTTTGATAAGCCTTTTGTTTCTTTTCCAAATACAAAAAAACTATTATCATTATAATCTATATCTGTATATAATTTATTTGCCTTAGTTGTTGCATAATAAAATTCTCCATTTGGATATTTTTCTAACAATTGAAAAAAATCATCATAATAATTAATATCTACCAAATTCCAATAATCTAAACCTGCTCTTTTTAAATATTTATCACTTACAGAAAATCCCAAAGGCCTAACTAAATGCAACTTTGTCTTTGTTAACGCACAAGTTCTAGCAATATTCCCTGTATTCTGTGGTATTTCTGGTTCTACAAGTACTATATTTAGTGCCATATCTTATTAATTCTCCTGTCCTAATATAAATTTTTCTATAACCTTAGCTACACCATCATTATCATTTAGATCTGTAACATAATCTACCTGTTCTTTTATTTTATCTGATGCATTTTCCATAGCTACACCTAATCCAGCAAAATTTAACATAGATAAATCATTCTCACTATCACCTATAGCTATAACTTCTTTTGGACTAATATCTAATTTTCTACAAAGTTCCTTTAGTGCTTGACCCTTAGATACATTCATAGCTACAGCCTCTATATTATTTGACCAAGAACTAGATATATTTATATTGTTTAATATGGATATTCTTTCCCTAAATCTTTGCAATTCATCTAAGTCATTATCAATAAATAAAAATTTATATATATTTAAATCTTCATTTGAAATCAATTCATCTATATCATCAAATTTTTCTATTTCTATTTTCAATTCTGAATTACCCTCATTATAAAATTTAAGAAATTCTTGGACTATCTTAGCAGAATAAAATTTTGATTCATCATAAAAATGGCAATATACACCATCTTCCTTTGCCATATTAACTAAATCTCTTATTGCGCCTTTATCCATAGGATTTTTATATATTACATTTCGATTTTCATCTACCATAATACCACCATTAGATGCTACTATCGGATTTTTTAATCCCAATGCCTGAGAATAGTGAAGTGCAGACTTTAAAATCCTACCTGTAGCCAATACTATATGTACTCCTTTTTCCTTGGCTTTAATTATAGATTCCTTTGTCCTTTTCGAAACTTCATTCTTACTATTTAAAAGTGTTCCATCCATATCTATTGCTACTAATTTATATTCCATCTTTTTCCCTCCATTTTTTAATATATCACAAAATCTTTAATAAAGAAATAGACAATAAAATCATTACCAATAATCTTTCATTAGGTAATGATTTTATTATCCTATAGGCGTTAAATAAATTGCATTTGTATGTTTATTTCTATCAATTTCTACTTGCATATTATATGCTAACTCTATGTTATCTTTTGTAATTACCTTTTCCGGTGTCCCCTTAGCTATAATTCTACCTTTATTTAACATAATAATTTCATCAGAATATCTTATCCCTAAATTTATATCATGAATTACTAAAATAATAGTAGTCCCCTTTTCTTTATTTAATTTTTTCAATAAATTTAATATTTCTATTTGATGATTTATATCTAAATGAGAAGTAGGCTCATCTAATAAAATAATAGACGGATCCTGAGCTAATGCTCTAGATATAATAACTCTTTGCCTTTCACCACCAGAAAGCTCCGTAATCACCCTATCTTTAAGATGATATGTATTTGTCATATCTAAAGCCTCTTTTACAATCTCAAAATCATTTGTATTTTCTTTTTCAAACCTTTCCTTATAAGGATGTCTCCCCATTAATACTATTTCTTCTACCGTAAACTCATAATCTATAATAGTATCTTGAGGAACTAATGCTATTTTCCTAGCCAAGTCTCTTTTTTTAAAGCTATTTATATCTTTATTATCTATTAATATTTTACCTGATTCAGAATAATATATATTGCTTAATAGTTTTAACAAAGTAGACTTTCCAGATCCATTAGGTCCTATTATACTTGTAAACATTCCCTCTTCTATATTAAAAGATATATTTTCAAGAACTAAATCATCTTTATATTCAAATTCCAAGTTTTCAACTTCTATCGAATGCACTGAACCCACTCCAATTTAATTATAATATATTTTATAAGCTCTTCTTCTTTTTTAGTAGATATAAGAAAAAAGGACCTCCAAACAAAGCAGTTATAATTCCAACTGGAATCTCCACTGGAGAAATTATAGTACGAGCTAAAGTATCCGAAAATATCATAAATATACCACCGACCAATCCAGATACAGGTAATAAAATTCTATGATCTGGACCAATTATTATCCTCACTATATGCGGTATTATAAGACCTACAAAACCTATTATACCAGATACAGAAACTACCATAGACACCATAAAAGTACCTAAAATCAGTATATATACTTTTGTCCTTTCCACATTTATCCCCAAACTTTTGGCAGACTCTTCTCCAGTTAGCATAATATTTAAATCTCTGGAAAAGAAATTAAGCAATATCATAGAAACAATAACTGGTATGGAAATCTTCAACATTGACTCCCATCCCTTACCAGCTAAACTCCCCATGGTCCAGTATATTATCTTTGACATATCATTACTATATACTACCATTAAAAAAGACATTATAGCCGTTAAAAATTGTCCTATAGCTATTCCCGAAAGAAGCAAAGTAGTGATAGGAACTTTGTTCTTTACCTTAGCAATATTATACACTATCAGCACTGTAATCATTGCTCCAATAAATGCAAAAATAGATATAGTTGATATACCTATAAAAGATATACTTGCTCTCAATATAATAGCTAGCGTTGCCCCAAGAGCTGCACCTGATGATATTCCGATAACAAAAGGATCTGCCATAGGGTTTTTAAACATTCCTTGAAAAGCAGCACCAGCCATTGATAAGCTAGCACCAACTAAAACTCCCAAGAGTACCCTTGGGAGTCTTATTGCCCAAATTATAGTTTGATGAGAAAATGCAATATCTGATATATCAATATAATCCTGTATAATAGGAATTTTAGAAGCAACTATTCTAAAAACATCTACCCATTTTATACTTGCTGTACCTATTACAGAAAAAAATCCTATAGATATTATAAGTATAATAGATAGTAAAATTAAGATAAAAGCATATTTGTCCTTGTTAACTTTTGTCATATAAACACCTACTTTACTTAAATACTTCTGGATGTATTGCCTTTGCTACAAGTTCCAGTGCTTCCACTATTCTAGGTCCTGGTCTCGATGTTATATTTGGATCTAGTATATATACCCTATTATTTTTTATAGCCTTTATTTCACTAAAACCCGGCCTTGCTTTCATAGATTCTACAGTTTTATCTGCCACGTCTTCAGAGGTCAAATAAACTTCTGGATCTCTTTCTATAAGTTGTTCCAAATCATATTTAGGGTATTCTCCCTCTGCATCACTAGCTATATTTTCCCCTCCAGCTAAAGTCATTATTTCATCCATAAAAGACCCTTTTCCAGCTGCTTGAAGTGGATCATGCCATATTTCATAAAATACTTTCACTTTATCTTGATCTTTAACCTTTTCTACAATTTCATTTTTCTTAGCTTTCATTGAATCTACAAGTTTCTTTGCCTCTTTGTTTTTTCCTGTTATCATCCCTATATCTTCAATATCTTTCATTACACCATCGATTGACTCTGCCCCAAATCCTAAAACTGTTATACCAGCTTCTTTTAAAATTTTCACATCATCTTCATTTCCTTCTCTATATACTAAAACTAAATCTGCTTCCATTTCCACTATTCTTTCTAAATTACTTCCATTATAATCTCCAACTATTTCCTTTTTACTTACTTGCTCTGGATAATCATCATTACTAGTTAGGCCTACTATCTTGTCACCTAATCCCAATGCGAATAATATTTCCGTATTACTTGGTATCAAAGAAATAATTTTTTCTGGTCCCTTTTCTATTCTTGCCTTGTTTCCAAAATCATCTTGGAACTCTATAGGAAATTGTGATATTTCATCATTCTTATTGTTTTCTAGCTCATCTTGATCTTCTACTGGATTATTATTTGATCCATCTATATCTTTATCATTGGCTTTACATCCTACTATGGATAATATTAGTAAGCCTAATAATAAATACAATCCAATTTTTTTAATTTTTTTCATGTCTACCTCTCTACCTCCTATAATATTTAACTTTTTATAAGCATTAAACATTTCTTTTCTCTAACATTAATAACTTTTCCTTAACACCTAAACCTCCAGCAAAACCTACTAATTTCCCACTACTGCCTACTACTCTATGACAAGGAACTATAATAGCTATTGGGTTTTTATTTAAAGCACCACCTACTGCCCTATAAGCTTTAGGGCAATTTATACTTTCAGCTATATCCTTATAAGTTCTTATTTGTCCATAGGGAATATTTAATAATTCATTCCAGACCTTTTCTTGAAAAGATGTACCCTTAAATGCAAAGGCTACTGTAAATTCTTTTAATTTTCCCTCTAGATATTTAATTACTTCTTCATGATAACTATAATCATCTTTACATACTTCTACTGTATCTCCATAATATCTTTTTATGTACTTATAATTATCTCCTTCTTCAAAAAATGAAAGACCTACTATAGCTTCTTCATTAAAATACAATCTTAGTTTTCCTATACTTGAATCAAATGAATAGTATCTTACTTTCAAGATCTATCACTCCTTTGCCAATCTCCACTGTTCCCTAGCCATATTGTTTATTGTAGGATTCATCTTTGTTGAATTTAAACCTAAACATGTATTAAACCAAGATAAAGCATTTTCCTTATCTCCTATTCTTCTAGATAACTCACCTATTAAATAAGACAATTTACCATCATCCATATTCGATCCTACTAAAGATTCATTGTTATAAGCTTCTATAAAATTATTTCTTGCCAATTGAAGAAACCTTTCTTCAATCTCTATTTTTTTATCTTCCTTTAACCTATATAACCAGGCTATATTTAAACATAGATTCCCCAGTTGGAGTTTAGAACTATTTAACAATGTACTAGTAATTAACGCTAGTTTATATGCTTCTATTGACTTATCTAAACTTCTTACTCCTCCAAAATCTCTTTTATGCCATTTTGGCCATATATTCTTTTTAATTAAATCAATTTCTATATATCTTATTTCATTAAACTTATTTTCATAATTTGAATATCCACAATTAGGACATACAAATATATTGTATTTTATTGGACTTTCTACATTATAATAATTTAAAAAATCCTCATCTCTTTTTAAAAGTCTTAATCTAGATGTCCTAACTTTTTTTGTAGTAAACTCATTTTTACAAACTGGACAATCTACTTCCTTATCATATAATTCTTTTACTTCACTCACTTTCTGAATCCTGCCTTTCTTTATTTCTATAATCCTTACATTTATTACATTATTCCCATAAAGCTATTATTTTGTCTCCATCTTTTAATTCTTCCATATATTCTGCATCCTTACCATTTATCTTTAAACACAATTCACCCTGAAGTCTTGATAAATCAAAATCTATATAATCAAATATATCTACAAAGATAAACTTGTCCTTTTTATGATATATTTCTTTTTCTTCATTATTTATTGTAAGTCTTATTAAATTAACTTTATCATCACATATACCCTTTATGCTATCTCCTTTTTTAATTTTCTCATCTTTTTCCACTTTTACATCATTTATATAAAACTCAATATTATCTGAATCTATATCATATTCATCTATAAACTCTCCCAAACTTTCTATTTCCTGGACTTCAATTCTATCCTCTAAATTTAATTTTATATTTTCTTTAACTATATTGTTATTTAATTTTATACCTTTTACTAAATCTAAACTTTCACCGTTAAATTCTATATATTTTGACTTTGCTACTATATCATAAAGATAAGGAGGCTGAAATGAAGCTTCTTTACTTTCTATTATCTCAATCACATCTTCATCTTTTAATGCTGTCTTTAAACTCCCCTTTATTCCATTAATTAAGATCTCAGGCTGAGTACTGGGCTCTCCCATTATCATCTTTTTCTTTCCATTCATATAGTATACAAACTTATTTGATAATTTAGGTATTAACTTTCTAGGGCTATATCCTACTAAAATTAAAATATCTGATACTCTAATATTTTCCGTGTTAAATATACGAACATCTTCTCCATTAAACACAATCTTTAAGAAATTTTTATATTTATCTTGTGCTCCTTCCATAGCTATCCCTATTGGAGTTATCATATCGGGACCTGTTAATTCTTCTATACCTTCAATATCTACAATAAAAGAAGTATCTCTAATAGAAACTCTCTCCTGTGGTAATCCTAATTTATCAGCTATTTTTTCTTTTATCATAGGCATTTGACTACTTCCTCCTATTAAAAATACTGCATTAGGTGATTTATTATTATATTCAATTATTTTATCTACTATTTCTTGTGATATTTTATCTATTACATCCATTATATTTTCTACTATATCAAAAGTAGTTACCTTGTGAGATACACCGACTACATCTACAAATTCATGTTCATCTTTTTTACTTAATTCTGTTTTTAATTTTTCACTAGTATTAAAATCTAATAAATAAGCCTTTGCTAACCTTTCCGTTATTTCATCTCCAGCTAATTGAGTCATTCCATAGAAAGATATTTCACCTTCTTTTGTAATAGCTATATCTGATGTTCCTGCACCTATATCTACTAAGGCTAAATTAAGTAATCTTAACTCCTTCTTTATAGCCACATTTATTGCAGCAATAGGCTCTAAAGTAATACTTCCAACCTCTAAACCAACTCTAGCTATTACTGAATACAAACTTTCTATAACTACTTGAGGTAAAAATGTAGCTAATAATTCTACTCCTATCTTTTCACCCTTATGTCCAACTAAGGATTCCATTTTATCATCATTTAGAAAATAATTCACTACTGTATAGCCTATATTATAATATTTAAGATTTTTATTTTCAGATTTGTTAATTTTTTCTTGGGATTTTTGAACAGCTTCAAGTTCTAAAGCTTCTACCTCCCTTCTAGAAATTTCACCAGAAACTTCAATATCCTTTTCCAAAGTTATTCTTTGAGTCTTAAGTGCCCTTCCTGCTGCAGCAATAGAAACTGTCTTCAATTTATATTCTGTTTTCTCTTCTAGTTCCTCTATTATTTCCTTAACTGTATCCGCTACACCTTCTATATCATGAATTTGACCATCATACATATTTCTTTTTTTATGCTCTTTTATGGCATATGCTATTACTTTAAATTTTTCATCTTCAGTATATTCTCCCACCAAACCAATAATAGTTCTAGTTCCTATATCTAAAGAACAAATTAAATCCTTTTTCATAAAAGGCAACACCTTCTTTCTACTATTTTACTTGTCTTGCATAATATAAACAATGCTCTCTTATAGGACATTCATGGCATAATGGGCTTCTAGCCTTACAAATTCTTCTCCCATGAAATATCAATAAATGGTGAGCCTTTGACCACATATCCTTATCTATATTCTTCATTAATTGTTTTTCCGTATCTAATACATTAGTAGCACTAGCTAGTCCAATCCTATTGGATAACCTAAATACATGTGTATCTACAGCTATAGCAGGAAGGTTAAAGGCATTAGATAAAACTACATTAGCTGTTTTTCTTCCTACTCCTGGTAACTTTGTTAATTCTTCTAAAGTTCCTGGCACTAGACTATTATACTCTTCTATCAATAGTTTACATGTAGCTAAAATATTTTTACTCTTAGTATTATACATACCGCAAGTCCTTATCTTTTCTCCTAATTCCTCTTGGGATAATTTTATATAATCCTCAGGAGTCTTAAGTTCTTTAAATAAATCCTTAGTTATCTTGTTAACCCTAACATCTGTACACTGGGCTGATAATATAGTTGCTATCAATAACTCAAATGTATTGCTATGATCCAACTCTGCCTTAGCATCTGGAAATCTTTCCAATAGCTTGCTTATTACAACTTTTATCTCTTCTTTTGACAATGTCTTTTTCATTTTATCACCT
>CAZMMV010000017.1:13510-26067 GCA_964567475.1 uncultured Tissierellaceae bacterium
ATTTTAATATTTTCATTTTAATATTTTCATTTCTTTTCCTACTTTTTCAAAAGCCTTAGCAGCCCTATCTAATTGTTCCTTAGTATGTTCTGCTGTTACCATACATCTTACCCTTCCAGTTCCCCTTGGAACTGTTGGGAATACTATGGCTGATGCAAATACTCCATTTTCTAATAGTTTCTTACTAAATTCCATAGTCTTAGCTTCATCCCCTATAATAACTGGAGTGATAGGAGTTTCACTATGGCCTGTATCGAAACCTAAATTACCAACCTTTGCCTTCCAATATTTAGCATTATCCCAAAGTTTATCTGTATACTCAGTTGATTCCATTAACATAGTTATTGCCTCAGTAACTGCTCCTACTGCTGCTGGTGGTAAAGATGTGCTAAATAATGATGGTCTCGCCCTATGACTTAACCATTGGTACATAGCTTCAGTACCAGAAACATATCCTCCAATTACTCCTATAGCTTTTGAAAGACATCCCATAGAGAAATCTACCCTACCATGAAGTCCAAAATGGTCAATTGTTCCTCTTCCACTCTCACCTAATACTCCTGAACCATGTGAGTCATCTACATAAGTCATAGCTTCATATTTTTCAGCTAATTCTACTATTTCAGGTAATTTAGCTATATCTCCATCCATACTAAATACACCATCTGTAATTACCAATATATTTTTATATTTATCTCTAGCTTCTTTTAAAACCTTCTCTAAACTATCCATATCAGAGTGTTTAAAAATTCCTTTTTTAGCTTTTGATAATCTACTACCATCTATAATTGATGCATGATTTAATTCATCTGAAATAATAATATCATCTGGACCTGTAACAGCTGCAATAGTTCCCATGTTACAGTTAAAAGCAGATTGATATAAAAATGCCCTATCATCTTTTTTAAATTTAGCTAGAAGTTCTTCTAATTCTTCATGAATATCCATATTTCCAATAATAGTTCTTACTGCTCCAGAACCTGCACCATATTTTTCTACTGCTTCAATCGCAGCTTTTTTAAGTCTTGGATGATTTGCAAATCCAAGATAGTTATTTGATGATAAGTTGATAACCTTTTCACCATTCAACACTACTTCACCTTTACTCGCTGTCTCTAGTATAGGTAATTTTCTATATACTCCATCTTTTTTCAATTGTTCAATCTGTTCTTTTAAAAAATTTAATTCATGCACATTAGCCACAGTAACTCCTCCTTAAATTTTTAAGTTTTCACTATATATAATTATAACATAACTTTATATATTATTGGATAGATTTGCTAAAAAAATATTAACTATTGCCCACTGAGCGTATTCCCTAATCATAGGATTAGGATCTTTTAACTCCCCAATTAAGACTTCAATATTATCCATACTTTTCATATTTCCTAAAGCAATTATAGCATTTCTTTTTAATATTGACTTTCCTCTCCAGCTTCCTGCCATTTGTCCATATCTTTTTTTAAACTGTCTATTTGATATATTTAAAAGCTCCTCTATATCCATATATCCTTTAGTATCCTTAGGAATAAAATCTTTATTCATAGATTTTTTTATCTCCTTATTCTTTGGGCAAACTAATTGGCAAGTATCGCAACCATATATTTTAATCCCCATTTTCCCTCTTAATTCAATTGCTATCTTATCTTTAGTTTGAGTTAGGTAGGATATACATCTTTTAGGATTAAGTCTATAAGGTCCTTCTAAAGCATCAGTGGGACAAGCATCTATACACAGTCTACAATCCCCACATTTTTCTTCTATAGGATTATCAGGCTCAATCATTAAATCTGTTAATATGTATCCTATAAAAATAAAGGAACCGTACTCATCATTTATTATAGAACAATTCTTGCCATAATATCCTAATCCAGATTTTTTAGCTAATTCTCTATCAACTAAGGGACCAGTATCTACAAAATACTTATATTCAAAAGAAACTTTCTTTTTTATTTCTTCTATAAGAAGTTCTATCTTTTCTTTTAAAACATTATGATAATCCTTTCCCCAAGAAGACTTTGATAACTTGCCCCTTAATCTATACTCAGGCTTTTCATTGAAATCCGTATTATAAGACAAACCTAGAACGATAATGGATCTACAAGAATCCATAGTCAACTTAGGATCTAATCTCTTCATTAAATCATTTTCTTCAAAACTCGTTTTTATATTATTCTTATCCCTATAAATTAAATAATCTTTTAAATTTATTAAAGCTTGGCAATCTGTAAATCTGCACATATCTATATTTAATTCATTAGATTTATCTATTATCATCTTTTTTAAATCTTTCATCTCAAGTTACTTGTATTCCTTTCTATTTTATATTATCTACCTTTCTATTTTATATTATCTATATGTATAACTATAGCATATTATCTTTACTTTTTAACTATTTATAGTTACTATAATATGTTATAATTGAATTTGAATTATAGAAAGGAGCATTATATTGTTTAATTTTAAAAGAAAAGCATATAAAAAATTCGATTATATACTATTTTTTATAACATTATTATTGTGTGGATTTGGTATATTGATGATAATGAGTGCCACCTTAAGTTATGATAATATACGTTTTGTAAAAACCCAAAGTATTGCTACTATAGCCGGAATAATCACCATGATTATATTTGTCTTATTAGATTATGAATTTCTTGGCAAAGTTTATATACCTATATATATAGCATCTAACTTACTTTTATTAGCAGTTTTAGTATGGGGTATAGGAATGGATCAATGGGGTGCTCAATCCTGGCTTAAGATAGGACCTTTAATATTTCAACCTTCAGAATTTGTAAAAATTGGCTTAATTATATCCTTAGCTAAATTTATGGACAATAATAAAGAAAGCATAAACGAACCCTTTACCTTACTTAAAATTCTAGCTTTTGCCTTTACACCAGTACTGCTTATACTTTTACAGCCAGACGCTGGTACCGCAATGGTTTTTATCTTTTTTATAGCTGTAATGTTGTTTATTGCTGGTGTAGATTTTAAATACTTTGCCTATGCCCTGGCTATAGGACTTCTTAGTTTACCTGTATTGTGGTTTAATCTAGATAAATATCAAAAAAACCGTATTTTTGATTTTTTAGAACCTGAAAGAGACCCTTTAGGTACAGGATATCAAGTTATTCAAGGTAAAATAGCCATTGGTTCTGGCAAGGTCTTTGGTAGGGGTCTATTTGAAGGAGTTCAGACTCAATATAACTATATACCTGAAAAACAAACAGATTTTATCTTCCCAGTTATAGTGGAAGAATTAGGTTTTATAGGAGGATTTGCTCTTATACTACTATATATTATCCTTATAAACAGATTTATAAAAATAGCTAAAAAATCAAAAGACTTATTTGGATCTCTTATGATAGTTGGTTTTGCTGGGATGTTTGTATTCCATATATGGGAAAATATCGGCATGACCATGGGATTGATGCCAATGACAGGTATACCATTACCATTTATAAGCTATGGTGGTACATTTCAGTTATCTAATTTAATCTGTATAGGGATTATATTAAGTGTAGGAGTTCATAGAGAAGAATTAAGTTTCTAGCATAATATAATATATAAACTTATTTTAAAAATAAAAAATGCCTAAGACTTCAAAACAAGGAAGTCCTAGGCATCTTTTATTTTTATATTGTTAAATAACATTAGGGGGCAAATTGATCTGTACTATATTATCATGCCCTAATTATTTATTTTATATACTCATTACTAACTAAAACATCTGATAAAGCTTCTGTTGGTATAGTGAATTCTAAAGATCCCATATATCCAGGTGCAACTTCATACTTATCAAAAGAAATAACTAATTTATTATTTTCATTAATATAGAATGATTGTTCTGGAGAAATCTTCTCAAAGTTATCTATAATATTTTCATCTTCACCAATTTCTTCTATCCAATAAATATTTTCTTCATCTTTTTTATTATTTTCTATCATTTGTTCTTTAATGTTTTTACTAATAACTTCAACATAACTATCATCTTTAAATAAAGAAGGTAATGTTATTAAAATATTGTCTTTCTTAGAAACTGTATCGTATTTAAACTCTTCAGAAGAAGAAGCTGCTGTATTTACAGTATATCTACCTATTGATAATATATCATCTGTATCAGTTTTTACAACATATCCACTATCTACTCCTAAGTGTCCTCCACCTTTTTCTTCTAATTCTTTAATTTCTTCTAAAAACTCATCATAAAGTTTTGTATTTTCTTCTAAATATTTTTCATTTAAACTATTTTGTAAATCTTCATTTTCTAAACCTTCTATTTTGGGTGTAGCTATTTTTCCATCATAATTATCTTTATCTACATTGTACTCTTTAAATGTCATTACTCTAACTACACCACCAATGATAGGTATGCTTCCTAAACTATCTGCCATTGCCGGACTAGTATTTACACCTACTGCCACTATTCCTAAAGCTGCTGCCACTGATGCTGTTGAGATTACTGCTTTTTTAATATTATTTTGTTTTTTCATTTCTAATTTTCTCTCCTTTAATGTTTTTTTTATAACAAAATCCAACTCCTCTGGAATGGAAATATCCATATACTCTTTTTTAAGCTTTTCTAGTTTTTTATTATTCATGACATACCTCCTAGCTGGCTATCTATGTTAATCTCTATTTTTAAGTCCTCTAAAGCTTTGTAAAGTCTAGTTTTTATAGTATTGATATTTTCATCTAAAACTTCTGCTATTTCTTTTATTTTTAAATCTTCAAAATACCTTAATATTATAATTATTCGATAGTCATGAGGGAGTCCATAAAGTGCTCTTTCTAAATCTATATCCTTATAATTATCACTATGACCTGTATCATTATTTAGTAAAAACTCTTCATCTACTAAGATTTCTCTTTTTCTCTTCCGGATAAAATCTATGGAAGTATTTACTACTATTCTATAAAACCATGTTTTTATAGCCTTAGGATCCTTAAGGCTATCCATATATAAAAAAGATTTATATATGGATTCTTGAACAATATCTAAAGCATCTTGACTGTTTCTTACATAACTATAAGCTAATCTATAAATAACTTCTTTATAATCTGTTACATAGTTTTCAATATACTTTTCTAAATCTTTTTTGCGCATTTTTTATTCCCCTCATTTGATGTACATCTTAAAAGCTCTTACACTATATAGACGGATAACTATGGTAAAAAGTTTTAATTATTCCAAAAAACTTTAAAATACTTTTAAAAAATAGGAATAATCCATGTCTACTCATGAACTATTCCTACCATATATCCTATTCCATTCTCTCCCATTTCATCTCTTTACCACTCATATCATATTTCTTTCTTTTAGACGATACATCCTCAATTTTTATTTTATATACATTAGTTCTATTTAACCCTGCTTTAATAGCCATATCAAAATATTGCATTTTCTCAGAAGTATATTTTTCACATATAAGCTTCATAGCCTTTATCTTTTCATCTTGATCTTCCACTAAATTTACCTTACCTGATACAATAGTTGACTCAAACTCAGTTGTAAATACACTACTAATCAATACTACGGCCTTTGAATCATCCCTTGCGATCTCATCTAGTTCATCTTTAGTAAAGTTTTCTGGCACTTTTACTTGTCCCACAAAAGCTACACTCACACTAGGGTTTTTTGCCAATACCTCTGTCTTTCTACCATCCTTTGCTGAATGAAAATATAAAAACTCTCCATCCCTTACTATAGATAAAGGAAGACCATAAGCTTTATCTTCATCTATCATTGAAATAATACCATATTTTGATTTATCTATTATCTCCATCCCAAACTCCTTACTCATTTGTCTATCTTTTCTTCTCATAATCTGTCACTCCTTTAATTAAATATACTATAATATATTTAAGGACAAATAACAGAGCCCTTTTTACTATCTATTTAAAAACCAGTCAATCAATCTAGTACTTATACTTATAGATTTCTTATATATACCAGGAATTTCTTCTTTTGCAAACCATTTAGCATGAGTTATTTCATCATTATCTACATTTATGTCCCCTTCTAAATATTCCGCTGTATATGCTATCATCATTGAATGTGGAAAAGGCCAAGGTTGTGAACCAAAGTATTTTATATTATCTACCTTTATACCAGTCTCTTCAAATACTTCCCTTCTAACACAATCTTCAAAAGTTTCACCTAGTTCAACAAAACCTGCTATTACTGAATACATACCATCTTCAAACATTCTGTTATGGCCCATTAGCAATTTATCGCCCTTTGTTACAGCTACTATTATTGCATTAGCCGCCTTTGGCCAAACTGTATGATTACATTTAGTGCAAGAAATTGACCTATCGTCTCCTTCTTCTCTCGCTATTGTAGGAGAACCACACACACCACATCTTATATTAGATCTATAATAATCCAATAAAAATCTTGCCCTTGCTAATACAAGAAACTCATCATTAGTTAATTGTTTTAAAAAGGTTCTCAAATCAATAAAAGAATAATCTTCTTCATTAATAAGTTTATCAATCTCTCCACAATAACAGTTAACACCATTAGAAGCACCCAAGCAATGAAAATGTCTAACTTCTAATTTAGCATTTTCTACTTCTTCCTTACTAGGAAGAAGATACTTTCCATCTTCTAGCTTTACCATAAGTTTGTCTTCCTTCAATAAATACATATTATCTTGATTGTGATTATTATATAAAGGTCTTTTTGAAGGTTCAAAGCTTATATAATTTTCTTTTTCTACGTTTGACATATTTATCACTCCATATTTATTTAAATTTTATTTCTCTCGCAAAAAACATTTCCTACAAAGTGGCTCATATTCATTTAATGCACCTAAGACTATTCTTTCTTTTTCATTAGTCTTTCTGTGACTTATCCAAGCATCTGAACCACACTTTACACACACTGCATGATGCTTATATAAATAATCCGCAAAAGGCATTAGTTCTTTTACTACTTCAAAAGGCTTACCTGTAAAATCTATATCTAAACCTGCTAAAACAACAGTTATATCCTTTTCTAAAAGACTACTTACAACTTCTACTATATCTTTTGTTTTTCCTTCTAAAAACTGAACTTCATCTATACCAACAACATCTAATTCATGTTCTTTACAATATTCACTTACCTCATAAATATTATTTACCCAAACTGCATTCAATGAAGTATTATCATGAGTTACTATTTTACACTCTGGATTTCTTTTATCTACAGTTGGCTTAAAAGCGACTGTTCTATATTTTGCTATATTAAATCTCTTAAGATCTTTTTCTAAACTGGAGGTCTTTCCTGAAAACATTGACCCTGTATGTATTATTAATTTTCCTTTGTATTGATGCAAGTAATCACCCCTTATTATATTCATTTAAATATTATATCATCTTTTACTATATTAACAAATCTTTAATCTATTTCACATAATCATATACCCAAGAATAGACTAAAGTACTATATATTTTGTTTTTGGGGGGTATCGTATGGATGATAATATTTTAGTTGAACTCAATAATGTTGAAATGTTTTACCATAGTTTAGACGGTGAAACTCAAGCTATTAAAGATATCTCTTTTAATGTGTTAAAAGGGGAAATCGTAGGAATTGTTGGTCCCAGTGGATGTGGTAAATCTACTTTACTTTCCATAGTAGCTGGATTGATAAAACCTAGCAAGGGCCATGTATTAATAAATAATAACAAAGTGACGAAAGCCACTAAGAGTATTGGATATATGTTTCAAAATGATCAACTTTTAGAATGGAGAAACATTTTACAAAATGTAGTCTTAGGACTTGAAATACAAGGCAAGGTCACTTCTGATGAATACAAAATTGCTGAAAAGATGCTAAGAAATTATGGATTAGGTGATTTTATATACTCATATCCTAGTCAATTATCTGGTGGTATGAGGCAGAGAGTAGCCCTAGTTAGAACACTTATCTTGCAGCCTAGTCTACTATTACTAGATGAACCCTTTTCCGCCTTAGACTATCAAACTAGGCTAGCAATAGCAGATGAGATAGGAATTATATTAAAAAAAGAAGGAAAAACTGCATTACTAGTAACACATGATATAGCAGAGGCAATTAGTTTATCAGATAGAATAGTTATACTTTCAAATAGACCAGCTACCATAAAGGAGATAATAGATATCGATTTAACTTGCCCCGAGGGTGCAAAAACCCCTTTGAAATGTAGGGAAGCTCCTGAATTTAGACACTATTTCAATAAAATATGGAAGGAGCTGGATGTTCATGTCTAAAAAAAATAATTCTAAAGAACATGAAAAATATTTAATACAGGTAAAAAAGAAAAAAAACACAATAACAACAACTCAAGTAAGCATATTTTTATTAGGCCTATGCCTGTGGGAACTTCTTGCTTATTTTAAATTAATAGACACCTTCTTAACAAGTTATCCTTCAGAAATATGGAAACTATTTTTAACTTATATAAAACAAGGCAATCTATTTCATCATGTAGGAGTTTCAGTTTTTGAAGTTATTATAGGTTTTATAGGGGGAACTCTTTTAGGTATGATTATAGCAATAGGACTTTGGTGGTCAGATTTTTGGGCTAAAGTATTAGATCCTTATTTAGTAATGTTAAATAGTTTGCCCAAAACAGCCTTAGCCCCTATTATTATCATATGGGTAGGTGCAGGATATACTGGTATAATAGTAACAGCCATAAGTATATCTATAATAGTAACTATAATGAATATGTTTGAAAGTTTTGTATCAGTAGACAAAGACCAAATAAAATTATTAAAAACCTTTGGAGCTTCTAAACTACAAACCTTACAAAAAATAGTTCTACCAGCTTCTATACCAGCTTTAATGAGCACATTAAAGATAAACATAGGTTTATCTTGGGTAGGTGTAATTGTAGGAGAGTTTTTAGTTTCAAAAGCCGGAATAGGATATTTAATAGTCTATGGAGGTCAAGTATTTAAATTTGATATTATAATGATGAGTGTATTTATTTTAACTTTAATATCAGCTTTAATGTACAAAGTAATATCAATAGCAGAAAATAAGTTTATAAAGTGGTAAATAAGAAAATAAGTATCAAAAATGGTGCCTGGCACCATTTTTGATACTTATTCTTATCTGAGTTACTTATTTATATATTTTTATTTCTACTTTTTCCATTACAACTGGGTCTACAGGCTTATCATTTCTTCCTACTTTTACAGAAGCAATCTTATCAACTACATCCATTCCTTCATAAACTTGACCAAATACTGAATGTTTAAAGTCTAACCAAGGAGTACCTCCTAGTTCTTTATATGCCTCTATTACTTCTGATGTAAATCCACCTTCTTCTCCTATTTTAGTAATATCTTTTATCATATTATTATCTACATCTGTTTTTTGCACTATAAAGAATTGGCTTCCATTAGTATTAGGTCCTGCATTTGCCATGGATAGTGCCCCTCTTAAATTGTGATAATATGGGTCAAACTCATCCTCAAATGAATCACCCCATATACTTTCTCCACCTCTACCAGTACCATCAGGATCTCCACCTTGTATCATAAACTCATTCATTACCCTATGAAATGTAACACCATCATAATATCCATTTTTTGCATGAGTTTTAAAGTTTTCTACTGTCTTTGGTGCTGCCTTTTCAAAAAGTCTCACCTTAATTTCTCCATGATTTGTAGTTATAACAGCAACTTCTTCACCTTGACTTGGCATTTGTAATTGTTCTAAGCTCACATAATCTCCTCCTTCAATTTCTTAATTTTTTATAGTTTATGGATTTATATCTCCATTGCTACACCTTATTGTCTCGCCTTCATATATTACGTTTTCAACTCCTGTAATCCGATACAAGTCCTGATAAAATTTATAGCTTTCAAAAATATTTGGAATCTTTAATATAAATGTAATCTCCATAATTCCAACTTCTTGTCTATAATTATTATTAGATATATATATATCCTTTATAGATATATTATAAGTTCCAAATAATACACCTATTTTTCCTATAATACCTGGCCTACCTATAGCTATAATCTCTAAAGTTTTGTATCTTCTTTTAAATATTCCCTTTTCAAAAAGTCCTAAACTCATTAATGTTAAAAGTACAATTGCTGCTGTAAGAATTGACGCTAAATAATATCCTATACCTAAGCCTAAACCAATTCCAGCACTTACCCACAAACTAGCTGCAGTAGTCAGTCCATCTATACTATTTCCCCTTACCATTATAGTACCTGCACCTAAAAAACCTATCCCACTAACAACCTGAGCTGCTAATCTAGATGGATCTACACTTTCAAAACCTGGTAAATTAAATCCATCAATGGATATAAGCATTATCAATGTAGCTCCTAAAGTAACTAAAACATGTGTCCTAAGTCCTGCTGGCCTATTATTGATTTCTCTTTCCAGTCCTATTAAACCACCTATTATAGCAGCCATAAGAATTCTTTGAATAACTTCAAATGTCGATATCATAAATAAAACCCCTTACAATTAATTAAATTATTTATCTATAATAATATATTATAGTGAAAATAATATCATATCATATATTATTATTTCTTCATAACAATACTTTATTTTCACTAGCATATGTTATAATTATTTTATATATTATAAATGGAGGTTTTTTATGAAAACTATAAGTATGCAGTGTAAAGTTTGCCCTATGGCATGTGATTTAATTATAAATAAAATAGATCCTTCTACTTATAGTGTAGAAGGTAATAAATGTAACCGTGGAAAAGAATATGGATTAAAAGAAATACTAGAACCCTCTAGAATTCTAACTTCTAGAGTCCTACTAAAAAATGGCCCTATGAGTAGGCTACCTGTAAAAACAAATGGAGTTATTCCCTCAGATTTAGTAGATAAATCAATGGAAATAATAAAAGAAAGCAAGGTAGCCGCTCCAGTTGCAAAAGGAGATATAATAATAAAAAATATATTGAACACTGGTGTAGATGTAGTTGCAGCCAGAAAAGTTAATAAACTGTAATAAGAATAAGTATCAAAAATGGTGCCTGGCACCATTTTTGATACTTATTTTATACTTATTTATATGAACCTTTTTTAAATGTATATATTATTAAACTAGTTAATACTAATCCTTTTAATATACTACTTATACTCATACTCCACCATACTCCGGACATACCCAAAAATGTACTTGATAAATATAGTGCCATAGGAATTCTAAGTAAATTTAAAGTAATTCCTATTTTGGCTGGAATTTGAGTTTTACCCAATCCATTAAAAGCACCTGCTGAAGCAATCTCAATTGTTATAAAAAACTGAGATAAGCCTAAGATTTTTAAATATAATATGCCTTGTTCTATTGCTAAAGGATCATTTGGTGTAAATATCTTAAATATAAATCCACCACCAAATATAAGTAGAAATGTAGCAAATAGTCCTATAGAACCTACTATTTGAATTCCTTTATAGTATCCTTTTTCTACTCTTTCAAAATTTCTTGCACCATAGTTTTGACCAGTAAATGCTGCTATTGCCTGGGCAAAACCTTCTGCAGTCATCCATGATAAAGACTCTACTTGAGATCCTATAGATTGTACAGCTATTGCCGTAGCTCCCCACTGTGCCAATATTCTAGTTAATATCATAGAAATAATAGCATGAGCTGATGATTGCATAGAAGCTGGCAATCCCAGTTTTACTATTCTTTTTACATACTTCTTTTTTGGTAATTCAAGCATATTTAAATTAGAAAAAAGAATCTTATTCTTTCTAGTAACCATAATAAATATTAAAGTTACAACAATTTGAGCTAATACCGTTGCTAAAGCTGCTCCTTTTATTCCAAGAGCTGGTATAGGTCCCATTCCAAATATAAGTAAAGGGTCTAATATAATATTTGCAACCAATCCTATAGCAGTAGATTTAAATGGAGTAATACTATTTCCCGTAGCATTAAATATAGCTGAAAACAAAGGATTCATAAAGTGAAATAAAATCCCAGATGCTATAATTATTAAATATTCAATTGCCATTGTAACAGCCTCAGTATTATCTAAATTAAAAAAGCCAATTACTTGATTTCTAAATATCAATAAAATCATTCCATAAGTAAGTCCAATTAAAATATTTAATTTTATTCCATTAGATATATACTCCCTAGCATCACCTATATCATCTCTTCCATGAGCCTGTGAAACTTCCACACTAACCCCTATTTGAGATATAAGCACAAGACTCATACCAAGCCATAGGAAAAAACCTACCGCCCCTGCTGCTGCCACTGCATTGGTACTGAGCCTACCTAGCCACATCATATCTGTCAAAGTATATAGCATTTGTATAAAAGATGTACCCATGATAGGTAATGCCAACTTTATCAATACAGATGTTATATTTCCTTCCTTTAAATTAACATTTCTATCCATAATATGTATCTCCTTTATATAAAAATTTCCTTTAGTAACTCTAAGTATCTTATAATAAAAACAACAATTATTCAAGAAAATAATTGTTGTTAGGATAGATTATCTTAATAATTCATAACTAGTATCCATAATAGGAGCTTTTAGGAAATCAAGACTTGTCTCCAATAAAATTC
>CAZMMV010000018.1:0-25884 GCA_964567475.1 uncultured Tissierellaceae bacterium
TTGTGACTAAATTTTAATTTATCCAAGTATAATCACTCTCCTAGTTGGCTTTAAATTCTTCACCTCCTAATTAGATTTCATACTTAATTTAGCCACTTTATATAGTTATTATTCGATATAAATCTTATTTTAAATGACAACATATTCTTGTTTTTCCAATAGGACAAAAAAATAGAATCTATATGAAAAATAGACTCTAAATGTTTTTTACTTTTCTGGACATTTCTATCATCTCTTTAGCATGATTTAAAGTTGTTTGAGTTAAATCTACTCCTCCAATTAATCTTGCCATTTCTTCAACTCTTTCTTTTTCTGTCAATTTATATATTTTAGTTTTAGTTTTACATCCATCTATTGTTTTATTGATTACATAATGATTGTCAGCTAAAGCTGCAAGTTGAGGTAAATGTGAAATGCAAATAATTTGATGACTTTTTGATATCTTTAATATTTTTTCTCCAACTATTTGGCCTGTCCTGCCTGATATACCAGTATCTATTTCGTCGAAAATCATAGTAGGTATATTATCAAAATATGCTAATATGCTTTTAAAAGCTAACATAATTCTTGACATTTCACCACCAGAAACAATTTTAGATAATGGTTTTAAACTTTCTCCTGGATTTGTAGATATTAAAAATTCAATTTTATCATATCCATTATTTGTAAATTCTTTTGTCCTTTGAAAATTTATTTTAAAATCTACTTGTAACATATTTAGTTGCATTAATTCCTTTTTAATTTTATTTTCTATAATTTTAGATATATCTTTTCTTTTTATAGATAGTTTTTCAGATAATATACCTAAATCTTTTTCTATTTTTTTTATTTCATTATTAATATCTTGGCTTTTCTTTTCATAATTTATTAATAATTCTAATCTTTTTTCACATTTATCTTTAAAGCTTAAAATTTCATCTATACTATTTCCATACTTTCTTTTCAACCTATTGACTAAATCGATTCTATTTGTTAAATAGGTTAATCTTTCATTATCTAATTCGATTCTATCTAAATAATCCTTTAATTCCCTATTAACATCATCAAATTCAAATTTAATACTTTCTAATCTGGAATTTAAAACATTAAAAGAATCATCATATCTACTAATCTTTTTTAATATAGCTATTGATTTGTTTATTAAATCAATGGCTCCAAGATTTTCAACACTATCATAATCTAAGTAGCTTATAGC
Organism: uncultured Tissierellaceae bacterium; assembly: GCA_964567475.1. Lineage (GTDB taxonomy): Bacteria > Bacillota > Clostridia > Tissierellales > Tissierellaceae > CAZMMV01. The sequence continues at coordinate 1,196 of CAZMMV010000018.1, forward strand.
TTCTTCTAAGGAATCAAATATAGCTTTTGAATTGAATACTCTATTATATTCTTTTTCTAAGTCTTCTTCGTCTTTATAGCTTAATCGAGCTTCTTTTATTTCTTCAATTTGAAAATTTAAGATATCTATTTCCCTATCTCTTTTACTACTATCCATGGATATATCATTAAGTTTTTTCTTTTGCTTTGAAAATTCTTCATGTTTGCTTTTAATTTTTGATTTTAAATCAAGCAACTCTTTATCTCCAAATGAATCTACTAATATTCCATGATTTGAAGAATTTAATAAAGATTGATGTTCATGTTGGCCAAATATATCTACTAATTTATTAGTTATATTTTTCAACATAGATAGATTTATATTTCTTCCATTTACTTTAGAAAGACTAGGACCTTCTATATTTATTTCTTTAGTTATGATTAAAAGATTATCACTATCTAAACTGATACTATATTTATTTAATAAGGGTAAGATTTCTGTAGGATTTTCTAGATAAAAAACTCCTTGAAGCACTGCTTTTTTATATCCAGATTGAATTAAGTCCTTGCTAGACCTAGAACCTAAGATTATACCTATTGCATCTACTAATATAGATTTTCCAGATCCTGTTTCTCCAGTAATTATGTTTAATCCTTTAGCAAAATTTACATTAATATCATCAATTATAGCAAAATTTTTAATGTTTATTTCTACTAACATATAAAACCTCCACTAAAAAATTTTAATCAAAATCTTTATGTGCTTCTTCTACAACTTCTAATATTTTTTTATCATCTATTAAGTTATTAACATTATTTTTTAAATAAATTAAAAATTCAATATTTCCAGTGGCTCCTGTAATAGGTGAATAGGTTAATCCATATGGGCCTAATTTATTTTCAATACAATAATCTATTGTATTTTTTATTACATCATAATGCACCTTCTTATCCCTTATAACTCCTTTTTTACCAACCTTTTCTCTACCAGCTTCAAACTGTGGTTTTATTAATGCTACAATTTCTCCATTTTCATGTAAAAGTTCTTTAGCTACAGGTAGCACTAATTTCAAAGAAATAAAAGAAACATCAATGGAAATAAAATCAATTTCCTGTCCAATTTCCTCTTTTTCAACGTATCTAATGTTAGTTCTTTCCATTACTATAACTCTTTTATCATTTCGTAGTTTCCAATCTAGTTGTCCATATCCTACATCTATAGCAAATACCTTCTTTGCTCCATTTCTAAGCATACAATCAGTAAAGCCACCTGTAGAAGCCCCTATATCCATAGAAACTTTATCCTTAAGATCTAACCCAAAAAAACCTATAGATTTTTTGAGTTTTAATCCACCACGACTTACATATATATTTGGATTTGTTTTTACTCTTATTTCTATATTTTCATCTAATTTTTGACCTGGTTTATCAATTCTCTCAGTACCAACAAAAACAGAACCTTCCATGATAACTCTCTTACCTTTTTCTCTAGATTCAACCAAACCTTTTTCAAATAAAATAACATCTGCTCTTTTTTTCATTTATCAACTCTCCATATTATATATTACTTTTTCTTTTTCTTATCATCTTTAAAAATCTTTATTTTAAAATTTGTTTCTATGAAATTTAAAATAACAGCTATTTTAAAAATGATTTTTTCGCTATGTAGTAGGGCTATTGATTTACCTAATGCTTTTCCACCTACAGTAAAAGAAGCTATTAAGGAAGTAAGTATTGTTGTTAATATTGTTCCATTTAACATTGAATACTTATCAATTAACTTATATATAATAGTTGTTCCCACTGCACCTGATATAATTCCACTAATATCTCCTATAACATCATTACAAAAGTTAGATACTTGACTTGCATTTCTAACTAAGTTAATAGCATATTTTGCTTCTTTAATTTTATTAGCTGCCATAGCATGAAAAGGTCTTTCTTCTGCTGCAGTAACAGCTATACCTATTATATCAAAACTAATTCCAAGGACTATTATTAAAATAAGTACAATAAATGCCATTAAAATTTCTATGTTTGCAACAAGACTTTCAGTGATTATAGAAAATACTACAGCAAAAATAAATGTCCATATACTTATAAAAAAAACCCAATTCAAATTATATTTTTTTATACCATTTTTCTCATCTTTTTTAGCCATTTAAAATTGCCTCCAATAATTCTTTTAACTTTTCCCCATATAAGTACAAAAAGCTGATAGCTTTAAGCTATCAGCAATACAGTGGTAATAAATTGAGTAAATCTTACGGCTTTAGGTCCAGCAGGATTTCCCTGATAGATACTGTATGTCGCCATAACAGCGGTTTCCCTTTCATTCTATCACTACCCTGTCACCAAAGATAGAACTGGATTGCCACTGAGTCCGCACTGTAATCCCCAATTTACTTCTTAGAACAGTCTAGGAGTTTTCCTCTACAGCCATTCTATTCCTTAGCCTCTTTTGCAAAATAGATTTCGGCAACAATATAAGATTCGTATGGGCCCTTCAACAAATCAAATAGATTAATGCCATCCGCCAAACTTCACTCAAGGCAGGCTACTCTACTATTCGTATTTTAAAAAATGGTAGGTTAATCATGATATGTGTAAATATCATGTCTCCACGAAAGCAGGGTCAACGCCTACATGCCATTGTAGATCGCCCCGTCTCTCTTACTCCCAGAAATAACCCTCGACTGGGCGTCGCGAGCCAAAACAAGGAACTTCATCGATATGCCCTTCGACGGATTTTTAGCCCCGTCCTCAAGAATAGTTGCGCTGACTAGAATACTGTACCACTAGATTTAGTTTAATTATAACATAAAAAACAGTCAAATTCAATAAATATAATAAATATTAGCTTTTTCGATTTGTTAATTTCTCTGTTAATTCTATAAAAAAATCAGTATCTTTGTTATTTAGATTTCTTAAAGTTTTAATAGCATTATCACTATATTCTTCAACTTTTTCTTTAGCTTTATTTATATCATAAAAAGTTAAATAGGTTAATTTATCTATAGATTTATCTTCTTCAAAATCCAATATGTCATCTCTTATTTGATAAGCCATTCCTAAATTATATCCAAAATCTCTCATTATTTCTATTTCACTTTCATTGGCATTTCCTATAATAGCACCTGAAACTAAAGCTGACCTTATCAAGGCTGCAGTTTTAGTTTTATACATAAAAATTAATTTATCTTCTGTCGTAGTTTCATGACTTGCCAAAAGATCTACAACTTGACCTCCAATCATGCCATTAACTCCAGAATACTTACTTATTTCTTTTAAAGCTCTAGTAAATTTTTTGTATTCCAATGAATTTTTTGCATTATCTGAGATGAAATTAAGTACAAATTCAAATGCCAAATTAAGAAGACCATCTCCTGCTAAAATTGCCATGGCTTCACCAAATACTTTATGTGTGGTAGGTTTTCCTCTTCTAAAATCATCATTGTCCATAGCTGGTAAATCGTCATGAATAAGTGAATAAGTATGTATCATTTCAATAGCTATAGCATAAGGTATTGCATCATTATAATTTCCTTTAAACATTTCGCAACTCTTTAATGCCATAATAGGTCTAAGTCTTTTACCGCCAGTAAATATACTGTATTCTATAGCTTCAAAAACCTTCTTTTGATATGTATCTTCTGATAGTAAAACATTTTTTATTTCTAAATCCATAATATCTTTAAATTTATTTAATTCTTTAAAAAAATCCATTATCTTCCTCCATGGGAAATTCAACTTCTTCTATTTCTTCAAAATCATCCTTTAATAAAAGTCTTACTTCTCCTTCTGCTTTTGATAATAAATCATTACAGTAATTATATAACTTTATTCCTTTTTTAAATTTTTCAATAGATTGATCTAAACTACAATTTTCTGTTTCTAGATCTTCTAATATAGCATTAAGATTTTCAATAGCCTTCTCATATGTTAAATCTATATTATTCATCTATATTATCCCCCGTTTCTATATTTTTAATGATTGCTCCTACTTTTCCATCCTTTAGGAGTATTTTTATAGAATCATCAATATTTATTTCTGATATAGACTTTATTGTTTTATTATTTTCATCAACTAAAATTCCACATCCATTTTTAAAAGCTAAAGAAGGATCCAATAAATCCAACTTACCTTTTATTTTTAGTAATTTAAGTTTTTGATCTTCGATTGTTTTATCTTTTAAATAAAGCAAATCTTTATATACACTTTTTAATTCTTGCTTTTTGTTTTTCAAATTATTATCAGGACTAAAATATCTAATTTTATTATTTAAATGTTTTAACTCCATTTCATATTTTCCTATTTGTCCCAAAATATCTTTAACTAATTTATTATATTTACTATCTAAATCATAAAGTAAATTCCTTGTATCTGGCACAGCTAATTCTGCAGCAGCTGATGGGGTAGGTGCCCTAAGATCAGATACAAAATCTGCAATGGTAAAATCTGTTTCATGACCTACAGCTGAAATAATAGGTGTTTTTAAATGATATATTGTTCTAGCAACTTCTTCATCATTAAATGCAAATAGCTCCTCTATAGAACCTCCACCTCTTCCAGCAATTATAGTATCTATATCGCCCCTACTGTCTAAGTATTTCAAAGCTTGGCAAATATTCTTAGGAGCGACATCTCCTTGTACTAGAGATGGATATACTATTATATTACAAGTTGGACATCTTCTATTAATAACATTTATTATATCTTTAATAGCTGCACCTGTAGATGATGTAACTACCCCTATATTTTTAGGCATAAAAGGAATACTTTTTTTATTTTCATTTAAAAAAAGTCCCTCATGGTCTAATTTCTTTTTTAATTCTTCAAACTGCCTATATAAATCTCCTTGCCCACTTTGCTTTAAAAATCTTACATATAATTGATAAGAACCTTCCTTTTCATAAAGTGATATATAGCCAGTAGCTATGACCTTCATTCCTTCTTTTGGGATAAAACTCAAGTTAGTATTATCTCTTTTAAACATTACAGATTTTATTTTACCCTTTTCATCCTTTAGATTAAAATACATATGCCCGCTATAATGGTGATTAAAATTTGATATTTCTCCTTCTATACTTATATTAGAAAGGATCATGTCTGTTATAAAAAGTCTCTTGATATAACTGTTAACTTCAGACACTTTTAAGGCTTTTACACTCATATATAACCTCCATATTTTACTTTGTATTATCTATTGTTTTAACAAATCCTCCAAGTACACCATTTATAAATTTAAATGAATCTTCAAGACTATATTTCTTTACAATTTCTATTGCTTCATTAATAGATACTTGAATGGGAATATCTTCTCTATATAAGATTTCATATATAGCTATCCTAAGTACAGCCAGATCAATTTTAGCTAATCTGGATATACCCCAACCCTCTATATTATTCTTAATATGTTCATCAATTTCTTCTAAATTATCTTTTATTTTAACTGTTGCATCTACAATATACTCTTTTTCAAATTTATCAAAGTCGAAATTTTCTAAATAAAAATCAATAGTTTCTTGAGAAAACTCCTCATTTATTTCCATTTGATAAAGCAATTTCATTGTTCCTTCTCTTGCTTGTTTTCTTCCCATGTTTTCCTCCTTAACATTTTAAAACATTATTATAACTTAACAAATATGGAGGAAATATTCCTCATTTTATTAAATTCAAAATTACCCTCTGACTTTCAGAGGGTAAATATATATTTATTTAATCTTCTTCCTCTTGAATTTCTTTAGGAAAACTTACATCTTGAATATTTACGTTAACTGATTTCACTTCTAAACCTGTCATATTTTCAACAGTATCTTTTACATTTTTTTGTACCTTTACTCCAATTTCAGATATTTTAATTCCATATTCTACAGTTATAAATATATCTATATTTGCTTCCTTTTCATTAATATCTACTTTAACACCCTTAGATAAATTTTTCATACCTAACATTTCAGTAATACCGCCAGTAATGCCACCACTCATGCTAACTACACCATCAATTTCATTTGCAGCTACACCAGCAATAATTGAAATAACTTCATTGGAAATTCTTACATTTCCATTTTCAGTATTTTCATTTTTAAATTCATCTTGCAAACTAAACACCTCCACTGAATAAGTTCTTAAAGTTATTATATCAGAGGGATATATTATTTACAAACATTTCTATTGCTTTTTCATTATTTTTATATTACTAGTTTCATAGTTAGTTTCTGAATGGACAATTTCTAGTATTTTAACCATATCTTGTTCATTTAATTCATCAATTGAAACCACTACTTTTACATCCTCTTCAGTTAAAAATACTAGGGCATCTTCATATCCTTTTCCTTTAATTAAACCTTCCATTTGAAGTTCCTTTTCTGAAATATTTCCTAGTTTTATAATTTCTTTTTGAGCCTCGTCCATCATAGTTTTATTTGTATTTTCATTGTTAACCATTTCATCTAATCTATCTACTAAAGAAGCTCTTAATTTATCCCTAGATAACCTATACTCTACAAAATAATTTTTAGAATTCATACTAGACTCAGTGTACATAGTTTCTAAAGTCTCTTTATCTACCTTTTTAATAGAATCAACTGTAACTATCTTATCCTTATCATGTAATTTAGTTTTCTTAGCAGTTTTTTTAGCATCTTCATTCTTATCTTTAACAAGATTTTTTTCTTTATTATCATTTTTCTCTTCTTTATACTTTGCCATTTGATCCATTTCATAATTCTTATAATCCTTAGAAGATTTTCTTTGAGATTGTTGTGTCAATTGATGATTTAAATATCCAGTAAATACTAACAATACTACTAATAAGCCTATTATAGCTGGTCTCTTAATTTTAAACATATTAATCCTCCTTACTTGAAAAAATTTGAACTTTATTACCCTTTATACCTAATACTGTTTTTACAGCTTCATAAAGAGATTCTTTTAGCAAAGGATCATCTGCTCCTTCTGCCATTACAATAACTCCTTGAACCTTTGGTTTTATTTCTTTTATAACCAATAGGTCATCATTATTTCCTTTAGTAACTACTTGAACTGTTAAATCCTCCCTATCCATCTTCCTTGTTCCTCCTTCAGCATCTTCTTCCACAGTGTTCTCAGAAACAGTAGTGGTGTTTTTAGCCGCAATCTTCTCAACTGTACTTTCTAAAGTTATCATTACATTAACCCTTCCTACCCCCTTTAGTTCACTTAAGATATTGATTAATTTATCTTCTAAATATAAACCATAATCTTTCTCTGTTGTATCTATATAATCTTTTTTAGTTTCATCTATTAGATATTTAGGATTGTTTTTTTTTCTATCAATAGAAGCATTGGCTATAATTAAAAGTATGATAGAAGCTAATAATATTATGAATAAATTATGAATAAATTTTTTGTTATTATTTTTTTCAAGATGTATTTTAATTTTATTAAAGATATCTTTCATCTTATTCACCTTTCTTTTTTATCTTTATTCTATTTTTATATCAGCAATATCTATAGACAGTTCTTTTGATATCATCTTTTTTATTTTCTTATACTCCTTAGGCTCCTCTATATTTTTATTTGAATCACCTTCTCCTTTCTCTCTATTTACCTCTACCTTAGGAACCTTTTCAATAGAAACAATCTCTTCATTATTATTCTTTTGTTTTTCCTCTTTTTCTTTATATAAAGATATTTTTATAGATTTAATATCCTCATAATCCATTTTTGTTTTTTCAAGTTCTATATAAACATCGGCTACTTTGTATTCCCAGCTTTCTTCTATTAAATATATTATTTGATTTTTTAATTTTTCCTTAAATAATTTTTCTATTTGTTCGTCTTGGTCCATAGAATAATCATTTTCTAGATTATCTTCTAAGTTTTCAGCTTTAGTATAATTATCCACCATATTATTTATATTGAAATCGTAATTAATTAATCTTGCAAATGGACTAATTATAACAATAATAATTAATAAACCTATTATAAGATCAATATATCTTTTCATATTTCCTTTAGGCATAATAAGTTCTGCAATGAAAATAATTATAAATATAACAACAATATCCTTTAACCAAGCACTTATAAAATTGACTATCACTATAAAAACACCTACCTTAACATTAGTAAATTATTTCCAGCTTCAACAATAATAGTTATAGTTATAAAAAACATCGTTGCCGCAGATATCAAACTAACTAAGATAAGTAAAAGAGACTTTGATACCTGATTAAAGAATTCCACTAGATTTATGGATCCTATGGGTTCTAATATTACACCAATTATTCTATAGACAAATAACAAAACAGCTATTTTTATAATTGGCAAAATACATATAAAAAGCAATATAAAAAGTCCAATAAAACCAAGTCCATTTTTTAATATTGCTGAACAACCTACTACCACATCTACTGCTTCAGATAAAAATGATCCTACTATTGGAATAAATCTATCAACAGCAAATTTTGCAGTCCTTATAGTCAGTCCATCTATTTTTGTTCCCAAACCATATATAGTTATTATTCCTACAAATAAAGTAAAAGCTCCTGTTATTATAAAAGTGATAATTTCTCTTCCAAGCTCTGATAATTTAGTAAACTCAACTCTATTTGATATATTACTAATAGTACTTATAATAAAAGAAAAATATATTAAAGGAAAGATTATATCCTTTATTAAAATACCTATTAAATTTACAGAAACTAATATCATAGGATGAAATAACATCCTAGTATTTGGTCCAGATACAGCAGTTAGCAAAGTCAATAAAACTGGGAGAATAACTTGCATAAAATCAACCATTTTATATATAGTATCTCTTGCTAAATCCATTATTTGAGAGAAGCTACTTATAACTAAAATTCCTATTAAAGCATAAGTTATATAATTTGCTAACTCAGAAATAGATTTACTTTCAAATGTAGATTGCAAATTAGTTAAAACAGACGATATTAAAGTTATAACAAGTATTTTAGATAACAAACCCAAGCTTATTCTTAATTCGTTAAAAAATATAGTTGAAAAATATCTTCCAAAGTCTTTTATATTGAATGATATTTCTCCTTTAATTAAACTAATTAAGAAATCCTTAACTTTTATTTCTGGCAAAACACCAATTTCATCCTTCATATCATTTAATATGTTCTCTAATTCTTGTGTATTAAGTTTATCAACTTGTTCATCTATAATATTTAAATTTTCATTTTCACAATAAGCTATATTTATACTAAATATAAAAAATACAACTATAATAAATAAACTCTTTTTCATATGTTCCACCTTCACGGAAGTATTTTTATAATTAATTCCATTAATGATAAGAGAATTGGAATAGCAAGAACCATTATAATAACCTTTCCACCTAGTTCGATTTTCATCGCTATACTGTTTTCCCCTGCATCACGTGATATTTGAGCTCCAAACTCTACTAAATACGCCATACCTATTATCTTTAAGAGAGTAGTAAAATAATCAAATTCTATATTTACCCTTCTAGCTAATGTATTTAGAGTTTGTACAACATATGATAGTTCTCCTAAAATCATTGTAAATATAAGAATTCCTGTTATTAAACTAATATATAATGAAAAATCTTGTCTAACATTTTTTAATATAACAGCAAAGAAAGTAGCAACAATACCAATTCCAACTATCTTAAAAATATCCATTTATATCTCCCCATTAAAGTTTAAATAGTACTTTTACATTATCAAATAATTTAGCTACTAAATTTATTACAATTCCCAGTACAATAATTACACCTATTAATGTAGTCAAAAAAGCATATTCTTCCTTACCAGATTTCTCTAACACTATATTTAATACTGCAACTACCATTCCTATGCCAGCAATTTTAAAAATTAAATCTACTTCCATATCTCATCTCTCCTATAAAAGTATAATTATAATTCCAATCCCAGTTATAATTCCTAAGCTTCTATATAGTTTTTCATTTTTATCCCTTTCAGATTTAGCTTCTAAAATAGCCTCATCTAATTGAATAAATATAAATATAAAGTTTTTCTCTTGATCTTTTCTATCCGAATTTCCTATTACTCTTCCCAAATCCATGAATGTTTCAATTTCTTTCTTTTTAAAACAATAATTATTATATAAGTCATTTTCAATAGATAAAAAGCTATTATAGATTAATCCTCTTTTATTTATTACTAAATCTCTTCTAATATCCGCAAATATTTGAGAAATTTTATGGTTAGATTTCTTACTAACATTTAGCAATGCTTGTGGTAGTGGAGTAGCTCCATATATAATTTCTGTTTCTAAAACTTTAATAGCCTGTTTTAAATAAATTAAATTATCTAATCTAGAACTATAAGTTTTCCCATATATATAACCTAAATAGCTAGAAGAAAAAAATATAAATCCAGAAAATATAAATTTTATAACAAACATATTCATCACTCTTTCAAGAATAAATAGTCTTAAAATTAAAACCATCTACAATTTTATTAATTGTTCCTACACCCTTAGATCTATCTAATAATATAATTCTTTCAAATACCTTTTCTTTAAATAATTCTTTCATACTAGGCTTGCCCATTATTTCCTTTAATGAACTTCCATGAATAGTAGCAATAAGCTTTATGCCTGCCTTTAAAGCTTCATGTATAGCCTCTACGTCTTTTATGCTACCTATTTCATCTACTGCTATAATATCTGGAGACATTGACCTTATTGCCATTATTATGCCATCAGATTTCATGCAAGCATCTAATACATCTGTTCTAAGTCCAATATCATTTTGAGGCATACCTTGATACATACCTGCAATTTCAGACCTTTCATCTATTACACTAACCTTAAATCCCGTTTTATTTTGTGAAAAGTCTCCATTACTTAAATTTCTTATTATATCTCTTAAAAGTGTAGTCTTACCACATTGAGGAGCTGAAACTATTAGGGTATTGTAAAGAATATTAGGGTTTTTAAGTAAATAAGGAATAATATTATTAGATATACCTATTTTTTCTCTCCCTATCCTTATGTTTAAAGAAGATATATCAGTTATAGTTTCAATTCCTCTAGATCCATATATTATTTTTCCACCTATCCCTACTCTATGACCACCTTTTATAGTTATATATCCATTTCTGATTTCTTCAGTATATGCATATATAGAATAATTACTTATTAATTGAAAAGTATCTCTTATGTGTTGGTCCTTAACTATAAAAGGCTTATATAATTCCATTGTTAATTTTCCATTTTTGGAAACGAAATAATCTTTACCTCTACAGTTAATAGTAAGAGGGTTTCCATTTCTAATTCTTATTTCCTCAATGTTTTCTTTAAACTTAATAGGAATATTTATTAAGATTTTATTTAACTCTTCACATAAATTTTCAATCAACAAATCATATACTTTTGTTTTTATTAGCACAACATGTCCCTCCCTTATATAAATTCTATGAACTTGTTCAGTATATATTCCAAAAAAAAATATCCCTAGTTTAAAAACTAGGGATATTTTCTAATTAATTTATTCTTCATCCTCTATATCGCAATGTGAACAACAATCTTCATCATCACAATATTCTTCAAAATCAAAGTCATCTTCAAAATCATCTTCATCATAATCTATTCCATAAATGTCTTCTTCTATTTCAGCTAAATCTTCATCCATGAAATCAACATATTCTTCTAATTCAATTTGACTTTCTATAGTATCACCTAATACATCAGCAAATTCTTCTAATGTATCTACTACATGAAGAAGTAACTTGCCTTCTTTGGAACTCTCTTCAACTCCTAAACCTTCAGCTAATCCCTTTAAATAGGCTACCTTTTCTGTTAAATAATTCATATTAACCCTCCTAAATTTATATTATATTACATTATTACCTATTTTCTTGATAAATACTCACCTGTTCTAGTATCTATCTTAATTATATCATTTTGATTTACAAACAAAGGTACATTAAACGTTGCACCTGTCTCTACTGTAGCTGGTTTGGTCGCTCCTTGAGCAGTATCACCTTTTACACCAGGTTCTGTAGCTGTAACTTCTAATTCCACAAAATTAGGTGGAATTACTTCAAAAGCATTTCCCTTATAAAACTTAATTGTAGCATTATCATTTTCTTTTAAATATACAATAGCTTCTTCCATGGCTAACTTATCCACTGGTAATTGCTCATATGTTTCATTATCCATAAAATAATACAATGATCCATCATTATATAAATATTGCATTTCCTTAGTTTCTATAACTGCCTTAGGAAACTTTTCACTAGGGTTAAATGTTTCATCCCTTGTAGCTCCTGACATTACATTTCTAATTTTAGCCCTAACAAAAGCAGCTCCTTTACCTGGTTTAACATGTTGAAAATCTATTATTTGAAATATATCTCCATCTTTTTCAAATGTAACTCCTTTTCTGAAATCTCCTGCTGATAACATGCTTATATTCCTCCTCTATATACTTGTTTCAAGTTTTAAAATATGGATATCAATCTAATAACCAATTTCACAATAGCTTGTTAAAGTTATCCTCTTCTTTCCAATTAATTATATCAGTCTATATATATTTACTCAAGAACAAATTTTATCATATTATAATTCTAATTACCACTTCTTATTAAATTAATATTTATATCTAAAAATCCGGGAATAAAAGTTCCATATTTATAAACTAAAAATTTATTATATTGCAAATCTAAACCTTCACTTAATCCTTGTGATATATTTGTATTTGATAATATAATCATCCCATTTATCTCAGGATTTACTTCACTTTCTATTTTTATTTCACCATCTTTTATTATTATAATTCCATTAAATATAAATTTACCAGAAATCGTTAAATCCCCTTCAATATACATTATACCAGATAATTCTACTAATTTGTTATCACAATTAATATATAGATTAGTTTCTTTATTTTTAGGCTTTTTTATAACAATAAAAACTTCCTTTTTACTAAATACTTCATTATAGGGATATTCCATGGTATCTCTTAGACAGATTAAATTATACATTTCATTATCCAACTTATTCAAAGAAACATTACTAAAATCACATAGTTCTGAAGTATACAGGAATTCTGCTTTATCAATATTCTTAGAACTTATATTTTCCTCTATATTTATTAAAAGAGTTTCTAACTCATTCTTATATTCATCTTCTACAGTATTTATATCCAATATTGCCTCTTCTATTTCAAATAATCTATTTACTAAATTAATTGATGCTTGAATGCTAGTATTTACATTTTTATAGTCTGATTGAGTTTTAAGTATCATTTGTTTTCTATTATCTTTATCCTGAAAATTCAGCTTAACACTATTATAAGTATCATATTTATCTAAATCAAATTGATCAATTATAATATCTTTTGGTTTTGTAGCAAAGTTATGAGTTCTAAAAACATCTAATATTATAGGATGAATTTGATCTGTGTAATATTTTTTGTCATAAATAGACATTAAAACCTTATCTTCAGCACAATAATAGGACTGAATCTTATTTATACCTGAATTTAATATCATTATTTGCATTTTTACTAATATACCTATTTCTAAAATTATAATCATTGATATAGACATTACTGTAATAGCTATAATAGAAACATATCCATCTCTAGTCCTCAAGATAAGACCTCCAATTATTTAATAATCTATTTCACATCTAATATACATCTCTGATTTTAGGTCTAATTTAGTTCTATCATTATATTTAAGTTTTAAATCAAGATTAATAGTAGAATTTTCAATATCTAAATTACTTTTATCAATACTTTCTATAAATTGACATAAAGTATTGAAGCCTTTAAACTTATCTTGACTAGGATATTTACCATTGAAATACTTTCCTCTTTTAGTTTCACAGCCAATACGTATGAGTTTATTCTGATTTGTATAATAAGTATAATATCTATCTCGATCTCTAAGATCATCTTCTGTCATTATGACAAAGCCAATATTAGTAGGATACTTGCTAACTAGTCCTCTTATATTATCTGATGCAATAATCTTATCTCCAGATTTAATTCCATCTTTTATATATTCTAAAGCATAGTTTCCATTTAATATTAATTCATCTCTTTCCTCTACCAAAGAGCAAGAATTTATAGATAAGTTTAATATAGCTATAAGAGGTACAACAACTATAGAAGCTAATCCTAAAGTTAATATTAATTCAATTAAAGTAAATCCTTTGTTTTTATTTTGAGGGAAGCAATGCTTTATACTGAACATAATTATTCTTATCCTCCTCATTAATAGGATAGACTAATACATGAAGCTTCCACAGTTTATTACATTTTTGACTTTTTTTTAATTTAATTTCATAATCCTTATATTCACTGCTAGAATTTAATATTATTTCAATACTATCATTTATCTTAAAAGAGCTTATTATATCTTCTAACTTAGTGTCTAAAATATAAATAGAAGAATCATCTTTGTCCTTAAAAGCTTTAATTTTCTCTATACTCATTTCTCCTAAATACATCATTTCTGCTTTTGGGAAATATTTATTTGATAGTTTAAAAGAAGAATTAATAATCGGTAAAACTACTACAGAAATCAATCCTAGTAAGCATAGACCAATAAGAACTTCTACTAGAGTAAAACCTTTATTTTTCATATGATTACCTCGCATCATTTTATTTCATAAATATTAATCTTTCCTGTTACAGGTAATATTTTCAACTGTACAATTTTGTTTTTCTTATTTCGTAAAGCAAAGGTTCCAGATTTACCCGGTGAACCCGTAGGTAAGAAAGGAATATTACTATCAAAATTATTTCCTGGGAGTATATTCCAATAGATTAAATGTTTCTTTTTTATTATTTTATTTTTATTACTTATACTATAAAAATTATTCTTATCGTCTATCTCGAAAATATATAGATTACCTTTTAAAATAGAATTATTTCTAGAATGCATCATATCTCTTTTTAATTCTTTCATTTCTTGCCCTTCTTTAAATCTTCCTATAACTTTTATACTTGGTACTGCAATTGACAGGATAACAGACAATAATCCTAATACTAATAAAATTTCAAGTAGAGTATATCCATATTTTTTATAATTAATATTGTGATTCATTTAAATGGTGTAGCAGAAATACAAATTCCGCTCTAGTTATTTTATTATTCAAACTATCCTTACTCTTAGACCTAAATCTTTTTTCATATATTAGTTTTTCTGCAATCTTATCCCATTTAAAATCTTTATCTACAAGTACATTAGACATTATAGCTTCTACTTCTTTATAAGTTATAGGATTATTAGGTCTAAAATTATTATCAGGATAACCATTAACTAGACTATAGTATGTTGCATAAGAAATAGCCTTGTCAGCATATCCAAAATCTTTATAATCTTTAAATCTAGCAATATTCTTTGAATCATAAGGTGGATACCAATCATATAATCTACTAAGCATAATTACGAATTCCCCCCTAGAAATTTCTTTATCTGGTCTAAATGTTTCATCAGGATATCCATATATAATCTCTCTTTTAAGATAAGTATTTATCTCATCTCTAGCCCAATGTCCTCTAATATCATGAAAAATTGCTAACTGATTATCTACTCTAACAGCATAAATATTCCCTAAAGAATCCATATTATTTATATTTATATTTGCAATTAAATAATTTTCTTCTTGCTTGGACGGTAAATATACCCATTTATTGTAATGATATTTATATATGCCATATTTAGCATCCTTTCCATATGACTTAAATTTAATAGTTATATTTTTATTTTTATCAAAAGTCCCTATTGAATTAAGTATTTTCAATGCATAAACTTCAGAAGCCTTAGTATGTCTACAAGAATTAGGATTTATATCTAGAGTAGTCATAGAATCTATAGTAACAATAACATCATTGTAATAAGTTCCAGCTTCTATATCTACTAAAAATTTATTATCTCCAGGAATAGCAATGCTATCTTTTCCATCAATACTAATCCTTTCTGTATAGGTATTAACTTTGTTACTATCCTGTTGCAATTTCTTATAAGTTTCATTATAAGAAATCATAAACCCATCCCAATAGCCATTTATAAAAGAATTTTTATAATCTATAGATTGAAAAGCCAGTCCATATTCATTAACTATAAAAACATCTTCTGTTTTATGACTTGTCCAAGAATTAGGTTTCCTCAGGGTAACATCTAAGATAGCAGCGTAATCACCTTTCATCTTACCTATATCTCTTCCTCCTTCTTCTCCATTTAAATTTGGTGTTTTTATAGCTTTCTTATTAGATTCCCTGTATACCTTATTATAGTAAATCATATATCCACCATTAGTTTTATCACCTGATGAACTTTCACCAAATTCAAAACCACATAAAAAAGCATCTTCATATTCCCTTGATTCTTTATTTAAATTAAACATATCAATTATTTCTCTACTAGAAGGCATATTTCTAGTATAATCATTCCTAAGATCTAGCAAATAATCCTTTTTACCATTTAAATTAGCTAAATTTTTAGCATATTCATTTCCATCCTTCAATCCTTCTTCATATGAATAACTTTTATTACTATATTTTGCTCCCTGAAAAGCACTTTCAAAGGATATTTTATATGCCTTTTTAAAAAGATTTATAAATTCAAATTTATAGTCTCTAGATTCTTTATTAAGCTCGAAGATACTAGTTAGTTTACTATCACTAGGGTAGTATCTTTCCCAATTATTTTTTTCATCCGATTTGTATGCAATATATCCATCTACTCTACCCATACTAGTGCCAAAATCCTTTGCACCATATATAGAAATGATCTCTTTTGATTCTATCTCTTCCTCTTTATAGCTTTCTTTATAAGATTTTTTAAATTCTTTTTTATATCCTTTTATAAATCCTTCAATATAATTATTTGATTTTTCATCTAAAAATTTTAATTTATAATAATCTATCCTTTTTTTCAAAATATCACTTCAAGTATCTTCATTGTTTTTTTTATCAGAAATACCAGTAGCTTTTCCGTCTTCTTTTCCTAATCTAATACCTGCTTTATGACCAGCATCAAAATCATAATTATATCCACTTTCTCCTAAAACTTCTATACTAGTAAATAATATAATAAATCCTAAAAACAAACTTAATATTTTGGAAATTTTCATTCTTTCACCCTCTTAATGTTTTTTTAGTACAAGAACTTTGCCATCTTTTAAAATCTCATCAGATTCAATTTCATTTAATCTCATGATCTCCTTTATATATTTATTTGTTCCATAATATTTTTCACTTATTAAATCTATAGTTTCTCCTTTTTCTACTATGTGAAATATATGCTGTGATATACTCATATCACTACCATCTTCACTTACATTTCTTTTATATATTGCATCAAGTTTATCTAGTAAAATAACACCACAATCCTCTCTATCCTCTAGTATTTCTAAATATAAACTTTCTAATTTTATAGGATAAATATTTATATCCTGAGGTGGTGGAGTCTCTATATATCTCCAACCTGTCCAACCTATACCCTCACATATAGGAAGTAAAATTTCTTCACCCATTTGACCTTTAAATCCTAAACCTATAATTGCAGGAGAATAATCGTAGGAATATACCCATATTCCTACGATATTTGGGGGATACTTAAGTAAGACATTATTTCTTGTAACATCAATAAAGGCACAATTTTCTTTTTCAACTGCCAATATATTATATTCAAGTTTTAAAGAATGCTTTTTAAATCTTGACTTATTAGATAAACTTACATTTCCTTTAACGTATTTTTGAGATGGTATAAAATAATTATTTTCATCTTCAAAATCTAATAAATTTTCTACTATATAAGGTTTCATTTCTGGAATTTGTTTATGTATTTCCATTTGTCCATCAACTTCAAAGTTTGCTCTCTTATCACATTCTTGATCAACTTGAAAATCATGGGCCACAAAAGGAGTATCCTTATGATTTTTAGAAACTGTATCTACAGGAACTGTATCTATATAAACTATATCCTTTTCAGATTTAGCAATTCCTTGTAAGCTATATATCTTAAGAGACATATTTCCACTTAACTTTTTATCCATAGCCCTATCCATAAATAAATTATCTACTAAGATTTTTCTAGGACTTTCTTTTATGGAATTTAAAGTATCTAGAATTCCCTCATAATCTCCTGAATATGGAATTAATACATCCATGCTTTTTATTTTAAAACCACCTAATTCACTAAATTCTGGTCTATTGAAATTTAAATCTGATATAGATATATTATCATTTTCAATAAGATCATTAAGTATATATATAATTTGAGCTTGATCTAAAGTAGGAAAATACTGAGAAATTATTTCTTCTTTTTCCCTGTTTAAATCCTGCCACTCTTTATTTATAGAATTCTCTTTTCTTAAGATAGAATTTATTTTTTCAATTTTTACTTTATATTCTAATTCTTTAGCTTTTAGGGTAATTAGTTTTTCTTTTTGAGGGGTATAAATAACTCTATAGCATAAGTAAAATAAAATAACTATAAATAAAAGAAATAATAATATTTTTTCATTTTTTGTTAATCCTCTAGTCTTGAATTTTTTCTGACTTTTTTCCATCTATAGTAACATCTCCCATTATAATACTTACATTAAAATTATAATAATCCTCTTGTAAGGAAATATTAGATACAAATATTTCTTCCACATTTTCTAACATTTCTAATCCCTTTTCAAATTCTGCTATGGACCGCTTTCCTCCTGCAATACCAACTAATTGAATATCATCATTATTTATTCCAATAGAGGTAAGAAATAAATCCTCTGGCATAATTGAAATAATACTATCTAATAACAATTCATTTATTATGTCTTTTGATTCTATAATCTGGTCTAGTTTCCTGATCTTTACAACAGAGTCTTTAAACTTACTAACTTCAATTTTTCTTTCTTGAATTTTATCTATCTTACTTAAAAGCTCTGGATTTTCAGCAACAGATTTTAAATTGTTTACTACACTTGTCTCTTCTTTTATAAGAATATGATTATATAATGAGTAAGTACAAAAAAATAATATAAGAAAAATAGATAGGGCAAAACAAACAATCTTTTTATCTATTTTAAATTGATCTTTTTCAATGTAATCTTCAAAAAAGTTTAAATCTCTCATTTTGCTACCTCATCAATTCGTATTAACCCACCTATGGCATTAGAATAACCTTCCAACTCATTATTTCCATTTATTTTTTGTAAACTTGTTAATTTAATACAAGATATATTAAAATAATTAGAAAACAAATTATCTATTTCACTAATATTGGAAAGTCCTCCTTGAATTAATATTAAGTTAATCTCATTTGAATCTTCTCTACTGGTATAATATCTAAATATACTTTCAATTTCTTTCATAATCTTTGTTAATGTAGTTTTCGTTAAATTAATTAATCTAGAATCACCTGTAAAATCTATATTTTCTTTTGTAATATTACTAATATTCATAAGCTTTTTTTCTAATTCTTCTAAAGAATAATCAAAAAAACAAGATAAATCTTTATACAAGCTTTCAGCTCCAATACTTATAAACCTAGATACTTCTATCTTTCCATTTTTAACAATGGTCAATTTAGTATTTTGACCTATATCAACTGATGCTATAACTATATCCCTAGTATTATAGTCCTCATTTATAAAATCACTATATTTAAGTAGTTTAGCAATAGAATTCCCTTGATAATCTAATACTGCTGGTTTTAAACCAGTTTCTCTAATTAAATCTAAATGACAAAAAATCATATTTTTCGGAACTGCTATTAATAAAATCTTTAATTTTTCAACTTTATCTTGGATAACCTCATTTATTACAAGATTATTAACTACATAATCTACAGGGTCAACAGGTAAAAACTCCTCTAATTGAAAATTTATAAGTGAAGTTATTTCTTTATCAGAAACTTTTGGTATAAGGACCTCCCTAGTAATAATAGAAGAACTATTTACTACTCCATAAGTTAAGCTTGTTTTAATTTTATTATCTTTAATTGATTTTTTTAATAAACTGATTATAACATCCTTGTCTAATATTTCTCCGTTTCTATATGAAGCTTCTGGTAGTTTTATTTTAAATGATTTTAATATATTTATACTATTCTTTGTGTATCTTCCTTCTACAACTTTAATTTCATAGGAAGCAAAGTCTATGGATAAGATTTTTCTACTAGATGAATGAATTTTCAATATCTAATCGTCTCCCTTACTTTTTTCTAAATATTTATTTACCTAATTCTAATAATGAAATTATTAATATACCAGTCAATTAATCCTTCACCCCAAAACAAGGTCATCATAAATCCTAATATTATAAAAGGACCAAAGGGTATAGGATCATGTTTTGATTTTATTTTTCTTAATAATAAAAATACAGATATAACTCCACCTAGAATAAAAGATAAAAATATATTCAATAATATTAATCTAATACCTAATACAAAACCTAATGTGGATATTAAAATTACATCTCCTTCCCCCATACCACCATGGGATAAAATAATTATAATTAAAAAAAATCCACCTGCTAAAATAACAGCCCCCAATGAATCAAGTAAATTTATAGAAATTTGATTCCTGTAATAACTTGTAAATTTACTTAAAATTGATAATATCAAGACTATTGCCAATAGACTATCCGGTATTATCATTTCTTTTAAATCAATAATAGCAACTACAATTAAAATAGATGAAATAAGTCCATAGAATATAAAATCTACAGATAAATCAAACTTATTAAATAATAACAAATAAATAATTCCGTTAAGTAATTCAATTATAGGATATTGAATTGGAATTTTTTCTTTACAATATCTACATTTTCCTTTTAATATAACATAAGAAAATACAGGTATATTATCATACCACTTAATACTAATACTACAATTAATACAGTGAGAAGATGGTAAAACTATGCTTTCTTTCCTTGGTATTCTATATATACATACATTTAAAAATGAACCTATTATTAAACCATATACGAATATCAGTAAAGTCATCATTAACTCCTTTTAATTTAAATATTTTTTCACTAAACTATCTAAATGAATACTTTTGATATCTCTTTATATTTATAGTTATGGATAGATAGGGAAGTTTCCTCCCCACAAGATCCATAGTTTTATAAAAATAAACTCATTCTACTTAACTTACTAATCTATACTTCATTGCCTCTTTCTGCCTTAAAACTTGTGAAATTTGGATTATCAATATTACTTTTAGTATCTGCTACAGTTGGACTAGCTTTGACTACTCCTTCTTTGATAGTATAAAACCCTGGTTTTGTAGGCCACCTTTGTAAATAATCATCTACAAAGTTATTACTGCTTGATTCTTCTTTACCGACAACTTTTCCATCTTCATTGATTGTTAATTGTTTAATATCATTACCGTCTGCCTGATATATAGTTATAGCACTTTCTATAGTACGAATATTTGCAGCATGTGCAGACCATTTAGCTTTGTCTCTAGTCGTTGTTAACTTTGGCACCGCTATAGCTGCTAAAATGCCTAATATGGCAATTACTACAACTAACTCAACCAAAGTAAAGCCTTTTTTGTTTCCTTTTAGATTAATCCATTTAATCATAATTTTTATCCTCCTTTTAAATTATAATAATTTCTTAATTCTATAAATTAACTTAACCTTTCTTTATCCCCCTTCCTTCAATAAAATTTACATTATAATTACAATAACAAACCTTTCAAGTCTTATACTAATTAATAATCAATATATATTATTTACCATGTCAAACATTGGTAGTGCCATTGATATAACTATGAATCCTATAATTACTGCCATAATTAATAGCATGACTGGTTCCATTAGGCTTGTCATTCTTTGTAGCTCTGCCTCTACTTCATTATCATAAAAATCTGCTGTTTTATAAAGTATTTCATCTAGTGAACCGGATTCTTCTCCTATTTTTATCATGGAATCTACCATTGGTGGGAATACCCCTAATTCATTTATTGCACTAGATAGGGATTTTCCTTTTCTTATGTCTTCTGAAGATTTATATAACTTATCTTGAATTACTGTGTTATTTATTACTTTACCAACTACTCCTATTGATTCAATTAATGGAATACCACTAGATATTAATGTAGATAAAGTTCTTGTAAATCTAGAAGTTACTATTTTTATATTGGAATCTCTTACTATTGGTATTTTTAATTTTAAGCCATCAAAAAATCTCATACCTGTATAAGTTCTTTTAAAAATAGTTATTCCTCTTACTATTCCAGCAATAATTACTATAAATATATACCAATATTTTTTTAAGGAATTACTTATCTTAAGTAAAATTTGTGTTGGTATTGGTAGATCTTGTCCGCCACTTTCAAACATACCTATAAATGTAGGCATTACTGCCACAAGTAAAAATATAACTACTGCTATGGATACAATTCCTAATACCATTGGATATATCATGGCTGAATTAATTTTGCTCTCTAATTTATTTTCTTTTTCAAAATGTACTGCCATTCTTTCCATTATAATATCTAAGTTTCCACTTATTTCTCCTGCTTCTACCATATTAATAAGTAAAGATGGAAATATTTTATTATATCTTTTCATTGATTCAGATAATGTAAAGCCCTTTTGTACATCTTCATGAATAGAAGCTAAAGCTTTAACTAGAGTTTTATTCTCACTTTGTTTTTCCAGTATATTTACACATTTTACTATGTCTATACCTGCATCTAGCATAGTGTAAAACTGTCTACAAAATACTGCCAAATCCTTTTTACTCACCTTTTTTAAAAACAAATCTATTTTAGCATCTTTATCCATATCTTTTTCTATATTAACTGGTAAATAGTTATTTCCTCTCAACATATTTAATACATCAGATTTATCCTTTCCCTCAAAAAAACCTTGTATTATTTCTCCATTTTGTGATATTGCTTTATATTTATATATCATAGCTTCCCATCCTATATAATATAATTTTTAATATATTCTCGATTTATAGATTGATTTAATGTTGTCTCTTTAGAAATTAAACCACTTTTATATAGTTTCAATAAATAGCTATCCATAGTTTGCATGTTATGTTTAGCTCCTGTTTGAATCGCTGTATCTATCTGATGTATTTTACCTTCTCTAATTAAATTTTTTATAGCTGGTGTTGATTTCATTATCTCAAAAGCTGCTATTCTACCTGTATTATCTTTTCTAGGCAGGAGTTGTTGAGATATTACTCCCTGTATTACACTTGATAATTGTATTCTTATTTGCTGTTGCTGATGTGGTGGAAATACATCTATTATTCTATCAATAGTCTTAGCTGAGCCTATTGTATGTAGCGTAGATAGTACTAGATGCCCTGTTTCTGCTGCAGTTAATACTGTTGAGATAGTTTCTAAATCTCTCATTTCTCCTACTAAGATTACGTCTGGGTCCTGCCTTAATGCTGCTCTTAAACTATTTGAAAAAGAAATAGAATCTGTGCCTATTTCCCTTTGATTTACAATTGATCTATTATGTTTATGTAAATATTCTATTGGATCTTCTAAGGTTAATACATGACAACTTCTCTCTCTATTAATTTGATTTATCATAGAAGCTAATGTAGTAGATTTCCCGCTACCAGTTGGACCTGTTACTAATATTAAACCTCTAGGAAGTCTTGTAAATTCCTTTACTGTTGATGGTAAAGCTAAATCTTCCATAGTTGGTATCTTTAAGGGTATTATCCTTAAAGATATACTATAATTTCCTCTTTCCTTAAAGACATTAACTCTACATCGTCCTATTTCATTAGAAAAAGAAGTGTCCACTTCACCTTTTTCTTCTAATTCTTTTAATAACATTTTATTCAAAGAATCATAAACTAATTTTTTAGTTTCATTTGCTTTTAAAATATTGTCATTAAGGTATACAAGTTTTCCATTAATTCTTAAAACAGGAGGTATACCAACTGTAATATGAATATCTGATGCATTTTTTTCTGTTCCAATACTAACTAACTTCATTAAATCCATTTAATCACCCCTCTATCCTAAGGTAAATCCAACCCTTAAAACTTCTTCATAAGAAGTTTCCCCTTTTATTGCTAAGCTTCCTGCTGATTCTAGTAAGGTCGTCATACCATCTTTTATAGCTTGTCCTCTTAATGTATCTGTATCTTCTCCTTTATCAATAAGCTTTCTAATTTTTTTATTTATAAACATAACTTCATGAACAGCTCCTCTTCTCTTATATCCTTTATTACATGCGCTACATCCTACTGCCTTGTATAAAATTAAATCTTCTTTTATTCCTAGTAGCTTTTTCTCTAAATCTGTTGCTTTGTATTTTTTCTTGCATATTGGACAAAGTAATTTTACCAGCCTTTGTGAAACTATACCTATCACAGCTGAAGATACTAGATATCTTTCTACTCCCATATCAATCAATCTAGCTATCGTAGATGGACTATCATTAGTGTGAAGCGTTGATAATACTAAGTGCCCTGTTATAGCTGCTCTAATTGCTATTTCTGCTGTTTCAGCATCCCTTACTTCTCCTATCATAACTATATCCGGATCTTGTCTAAGAACTGACCTTAATCCATTGGAAAAAGTTAATCCTGCTTTCGGATTTATTTGAACTTGATTTATTCCATTTAGTTTATATTCTACAGGATCTTCTATTGTTATTATGTTTTTTTCTATCTGGTTTAATTCTTGTAAAACAGTATATAAAGTAGTAGTTTTACCACTACCAGTCGGACCTGTTACCAATAACATCCCATAAGGTTGACTTAAAACCT
>CAZMMV010000019.1:0-23899 GCA_964567475.1 uncultured Tissierellaceae bacterium
GGGGCTTCCGGATAAGCCCCTAGTTTTCTTGCCTTTTCCAATATACTAATACCATAGAACTAGTTCTACAATCATTGTTTTAAATTCATTTGTATAAGTTTTTCTTTTTGACATTTCGGACACTTCCTTCCTCGGTTATTATTATATATAAAACCTTATTTAGTGTCCATACCTATATACTAACACCAGTTATTAGCTTGACTTCATTTTCCAAGGACAAGCACAATTTAATTCAATCTAATATTGAAAACTATATGGAAATATTAAAAAATGCTTCTAATTTAATATCTATATTCATTTTTAATGAAATTAACAAATCCAAATATTCCTTTCAAGCTGCAATTATAAATAAGATGATAGATATAAGTAAAGAAAACATCTTAATTGTTGATAATATTGGTATGGTTAACAATTGTAGTCCGAGTATTCAAGAAATGTTTCCATTTTGCGATTTATATACTAATTCTATAAGCCAGATACTCCCAGATAATATTGTTAACTGGATATTGAATAGTCAATCTCAAGGGAAAAAATATGTAATTACTGACAATTTTAAAGGTCATATTATTAATTTTCCTATTATCTTCAATGATAAAATATCTAGTTTTATAGTTACTTTAAAATCAGATATAAATCATAAGATTAAAGATAATAAGGTTGATCATTTAGATAATATAATTACTAAAAATTCAAAAATGTTGGAAATAAAAAGGAAAATAAAAAAACTAGCCAATAGTCCTTCTTCTGTCCTTATTACTGGTGATACTGGTACAGGCAAAGAAATGATTGCTAAAGCAATTCATTTTACTAGTAATAGAAAATCAAATCCTTTTGTTCCTATTAATTGCGCCAATATCCCAAATGATTTATTTGAATCTGAGTTATTTGGATATGAAGAAGGTGCTTTTACTGGTGCTAAAACTACAGGTAAAATCGGTATATTCGAATTAGCAAATGGGGGCACTGTATTTTTAGATGAAATAGGAGAACTTCCTATACATCTACAGGCTAAACTTTTGAGAGTTTTGCAAGAAAATGTGATTCAAAGGCTAGGTAGTATAGTTTCTATATCAATTGATGTAAGGATAATAGTAGCTACTAATCAAGATTTACAGGACATGATTGCTAAAAAACAATTTAGAAAAGATTTATATTATAGGCTCAATGTAATACCAATAAAGCTACCTCTATTGCTTGAAAGAACAGATGATATTAAGTTGTTAGCTTATCATTTCTTAGATAAGTATAATAATATTTTAAATAAAAAAATTTCATCAATATCAAGTGATACTATTAACTTACTAAAAAATTATACATGGCCTGGTAATATAAGAGAACTGGAAAATACTATTGAATATGCTGTTAATATGGAAGAAAGTTCTATTGTTACTAGGGATAGTTTACCCTATAATATAAGGGAATCTAGACTCAATAAGCTAGACACAATAGCTTCAAATAAGGAATCACAGGTCATACTATCTACCCTAGAAAAACATGGTTGGAGTGTAGCTGGTAAAAAATCAGCTGCTGAAGAACTTGGTATTAGTCTTAGAACTTTATATAGAAGGTTAAAAGACATATAAAAATTCATTACAAATCGTTGCAAATAGATTAGATTCTTAGTAAAATTGTATTTAAATATTAAACAATCGATTTTATACTATTTATTTAAATTAGATATATTATCAAGTTTTTTTATAAATTTTAAGGAGGTTAAAGTATATGAATTATGATTCAAGCATTTATGGATATCCATCTAGAAGAAATGTAGTTTATGCAAAAAAAGGCATGGTAGCTACAGGTCAACCTATGGCAGCTCAAGCCGGATTGGAAATCCTTCAAAAAGGTGGCAATGCAATAGATGCTGCCATAGCAACTGCTGCAACATTGACTGTTGTAGAACCAACTTCAAATGGTATAGGTGGAGATAGTTTTGCCCTTATATGGATTAAGGACAAGCTACACGGAATTAATTCAAGTGGTAAGTCACCTAAAAAGATTTCTATAGATGAATTAAAAAAACGAGGTTTAACAGAAATGCCAAAATACGGATTTACCCCAGTTAATGTGCCAGGTGTACCAGCTGGTTGGGCAGAAATGTCAAGAAAATTTGGTAAGTTGCCTTTAGCTGAAGTACTAGAGCCTGCCATTAGATATGCTAGAGAAGGTTTTGTAGTGACAGCAACTGTGGCAAAATTATGGAATGATTCTTATACATTATATAAGGAAAAGTTAAAAGGAGAAGAATTTAATAATTGGTTTAAGACATTTGCTCCCAATGGAAGAGCTCCAAAGGCCGGTGAAATATGGAAATCCTTAGATCATGCTAATACACTAGAAAGCATTGCTAATACTAATGCTGAGTCTTTTTATAAGGGAGAACTTGCAGATAAAATTGATGCATTTTCAAGAAAATATGATGGATTTATAAGAAAAGAAGATTTAGAAGAATTTCAATGTGAATGGGTTGATCCAATCAATGTAAATTACAAGGGTTATGATGTTTGGGAAATTCCTCCTAATGGTCATGGAATAGTTTCTCTCATG
This sequence comes from uncultured Tissierellaceae bacterium, assembly GCA_964567475.1. Taxonomy (GTDB): domain Bacteria; phylum Bacillota; class Clostridia; order Tissierellales; family Tissierellaceae; genus CAZMMV01. Next base: position 2,548 of record CAZMMV010000019.1, read on the forward strand.
GCACTTAATATATTAAATGATTATGAATTTCACAATAGAAATTGTGCTGATACACTGCATAAGCAAATAGAAGCTATGAAACTTGCTTTTGCTGATGGGCAAAAGTATGTTGCAGATACTAATCATATGTCTGTAAGTATCCAAGATCTACTTTCTAAGGAATATGCTATGGAAAGAAGAAAACTTATATGTAATGAAGCCTTGATGCCTGAAGCAGGAAATCCTTCCAGTGGTGGAACTGTTTATATGGCAACCGCAGATGAAGAAGGTAATATGGTTTCATATATTCAAAGTAACTATATGGAATTTGGTTCAGGATTAGTAGTTCCCAATACAGGAATTGCTTTACACAATAGAGGTCATAACTTTGTTTTAGATCCTACTCATGATAATGCATTGAAGCCAGGTAAAAAACCATATCATACTATCATTCCAGGATTTTTGACAAAAGATAATAAAGCAATAGGACCATTTGGTGTAATGGGTGGATTTATGCAACCACAGGGTCATCTTCAAGTAATAATGAATACTATTGATTTTAATATGAATCCTCAAGATTGCCTTGACGCCTATAGATGGCAATGGGTAGGGGGCAAGACTATTCATGTAGAACCATCTTTCCCAAATCATCTTGCACTTCAGCTTTCTAAAATGGGACATGATATACTTCCTCTTTTAGACTCTACATCAATGGGTAGAGGTCAAATCATATGGAGAAATGAAGAAGGAGTTCTATGTGGTGGAACAGAACCACGAACAGATGGTACAATAGCTGCTTGGTAGATTTTTATAAAAGTAATGATATTAGTGGTATTGTTAATATAGATAATATATGACTTGCCACTGAAAATTTTGAGGCAAGTTCCACATCTCCATTATGTTTTTCAGCTAATACTACTGTCAATACTGCTGCCGGTAATGATTGCATTATAATAATTATATTTTTAATCAATGGATCTATATCTATAGGTTTTAATATTAAAAATATAACAAGAGGTACAACTATTAATTTTATAAAAGAACTATAATATATATCCTTATCTAATATTGCTTCTTTAAGTTTCATCTTTGAAATTTTTTCCCCAAGTATCAACATTGCTAAAGGCAAAGTAAGCGCTGAAAGCATTGAAATTGGAATTGCCATTACATTAGGTAAGGAAATATTAGATACAAATAACATCATACCTATTACTATTGCAATCATAGCTGGATTTTTAAAGATATTTAATATTGTTACCTTTTCCTTTTTCTCTTTTAAAAGTGGTTCTCCATAAGTCCACATTAATATATGAAAAGGTATGGTATATACAGATCCATACAATAAAGCATCTTTTCCAAACAATGCATATACAAAAGGTACCCCCATAAACCCTGAATTTGCAAATACATTTCCAAACCTTAGTACACGATTTTTAGCTTTTGGATATTTCATAAATGCTATCTTACCTATTAGGGCTGCTACAAGATGAATTACTATACTCAATACAAATATTATTACTACACCTTTTAATGTATCCTTGGAATATCCTATATTAAATGCAGATAGTATCAAGGCCGGTAAAGATATATTGGTAAGCAATGCAGTCATTGACCTGCTCTCATTTTCATTGATTACTTTAACCCTACTAGCTATATATCCTACCGCCATTAGTATTGCCAATATTCCTACTTGTTCTACTACAACTATAAACTTCATTAATCACCCTCCTCTAAATTTTAACTATATCTATTATTATATATGCAACTAGTAAAAAAGGCTAGGTAGAAAAACCTCTACTTAGCCTAATTTATCTCCATTATTTACTTTTCTCTCAGGCTGGATTAATACTACTCCGTCCTCTGAATAAGTTCCTAATACCAAAACTTCTGATATAAATCCTCCTATATTCATAGGTGGAAAATTAACTACTCCTAAAACTTGTATTCCTATTAGGTCATCTATACTATATTTTTCTGTTATTTGAGCACTTGAGTTTTTAACGCCTATTTCTTCTCCAAAATCAATTTTCAATTTATAAGCTGGTTTTCTTGCCTTTGGAAATTCTTCTGCATGAATTATTTCACCAACTCGTATATCAAGTTTTAAGAAGTCTTCAAAAATAGCCACACCTAGCTTCCTCCCTATTTTCATTTTCCTAATTTATTTACACTATATCTTTTGTTTTTCTTTATAATCTTCTATTGCTGCTCTTAAGGCCTTAACTCCTAGAACTGAACAATGTAGCTTGTTATCAGGTAATCCATCTAATGCATCAATTAATTGCTTTTCTGTAATAGCCATAGCTTCTTCTAAAGTTTTTCCTTTTGCCATTTCTGTTATCATACTACTTGTTGCTATGGAAGCTGTACAACCAAAGACTAAAAAACTTATATCTTTAATCTTATTATCTTCTACCTTTATATAAATGGTTAAAGAATCTCCGCACTTTAAGTTTCCATATTGTCCTTCTCCATCAGGATTTTTCATACTACCTACATTTCTTGGACTCATAAAGTGTTCTATTGTTTTCATTGAATAATTTGAATACATATATACCACATCCTATTTTCATTATATTTACATATCTATACTTATATATCCATTTTAACACAAAATTTCGATTTATTGAAATACTTTTAAGATCTTCCATATATCTAATATCTACTTACAAAATCATTAAAAGTAGTTATTTTATTAATATTTTTTCGAATAATCTCTTTGTATAATATAATAAATTGTGTTAAGATAATTGCGATGGTTAGTTAATTATTTTATTATGATAGGAGAATATAGATATATTATGAAGCCAAAAATAGATAAATTAAATGTTAGTCCTGGTGAAGTTCTAAAAAAGTTATTTTTTATACTTTTAGGAGGTTTATTGTGTTCAATTGCCTTTAATGGTTTTTTTATACCTGCTAAACTTTTAAGTGGTGGAGTTGGAGGTATATCCATATTAGCTCAATACTTAACAGGAGTTTCTTCCGGAATATTTGTATTTGTTATAAACATTCCAATATTTATAATTGGATTTAAGCATTTAGATAGAGATTTTATATTTTTCTCTTTTATTTCTATGTTTGTGTTATCTTTTTTATTAACTGTAACTTCTAAAATTAATCAACACTTTGTCATTGATGATATTTTATTATCTGCAGTTTTCGGTGGTATTTTCAATGGTATTGGTATGGGATTAATGTTTAGAAATAGAACTTGCCAAGGTGGATTAGATATCATCGCAGCTATTTTAAAAAGAAAATATAATCTAAATATAGGAACAGGCCTTATGATGGTAAATACAGTTATTATATCTCTATCTTCTGTATTATTAGGTTATAAATCTGCTATGTATACAATTATCTCTATGTATATTGCATATCAGGTTTTAGATAAAGTTCAAGTAGGTTTTAATGTAAAGAAAAATGTAGTCATTGTTTCAGATAAGGATAAAGAAGTATCACTTGCTATCATAGAACAATTAGGCAGAGGTGTTACCTTTTTAAAAGGAAGCGGTGCTTATACTAAGCAAGATAAAAATGTTATCTATTGTATCGTTACTTCTAAAGAAGTAGCAAAACTTAAAGATATTTTAGATGAAATAGACCCTTCTGCATTTTTAATTATTAATAATATTGTTGAAGTTAAAGGTAGGGGTTTTAAAGAAATCGGTATATAGTAGAATTTCTTTCTTAAGAACACCTGTAATTTAATAAATAAAAGGGAGCTAAATTTAGCTCCCTTTTTTAAATCCTAATTAATATCTATAAATCTATTTCCAATAAAATTGGCGTATGATCTTGTCTTTCACCAGAGTCTACCATTTCTGATTTAAGAACTTTATCAGCTATCCTATCACTAACTAGCCAATAATCAATCCTCCAACCTGAATTATTAATTTTACTTGTTTTTACCCTTTGCGCCCACCAAGAATAGACATCTGTTACATCACCATGTATATGTCTGAAAGTATCTGTAAAACCTTTTTTTAATAGATTTGTAAAACCTTCACGCTCTTCATCTGTGAAACCTGCTGACCTACTATTGTTTTGCGGATTTGCTAAATCTATCTCTTTATGGGCTACATTATAATCTCCGGTGGCTAAAACTGGCTTCTCTTTGTCTAGCTTTTGGAGATATTCAGCATACTTTTCATCCCATATTTGTCTTTCTTTCAATCTTTTAAGACCATCTCCCGCATTGGGGGTATATACCTGAGTAAGATAAAATTCTCCAAAATCTAAAGTAATAATTCTTCCTTCTAAATCCATAGTATCTGGAGCTCCTATCTCAGGATAAGAAACTTCTGGTGAATACTTATCTTTATATAAAAACATAGTCCCTGCATAGCCTTTTCTAGCTGGTTCCTGAGAACTTCTCCATACATAGGAGTATCCTTTAAAATAGTTGGCTAAATGCTCCATATGCTTCTTACTAGGCCCTTTAGCTGGTAATTTAGTTTCTTGCAAAGCAATTACATCTGCATCCTTTTCAATAATTGTATCAAGTACTTTTCTTGAAAGCACCGCCCTATTTGAATCACTTGTCAGGGCTGCATTTAATGAGTCAATATTCCATGAAATAAATTTCAAATTAATCCTCCTTTATAATTTAAATTTGTTTTATAAATACTCTAACTTTTAATATATTCTAGTTCTTTATACCCAAAAGTTTAATTATTAAAAATATTTAACATCTATAAGATTGTCTATATAAGATTATAACATAAAAATATTCCATATATCTACTTATGACCTCAATAAGTAGATATATGTATCCTACAAGCCTTATTGTCTAGTTCTAGAAGATTTATCTAACCTAGTTATCAATAATAAATAATTACTTATTAACCCTCTCAACAAGTAATTAAAAACTTGTGTTTGGTAAAATATCTTGAATATATGTTCTTTAGGGGTTATAATGTAGAATAGACTTTAGACACCTAGGAGGAATCATTATGACAGGAAAAACACATATGGCAATAGGAATAGCCGCCACACTAACTATATCGGCTCATCAACCAATCAACAATCAACTATTATTAATTGGAGCTGCTGCTGTAGGATCATTGTTACCAGATTTAGATCACCCACAAGCAAAATTAAATCAAAAATTACTGCTCTTTAATAACAACTTTTTTAAAACATTGTTTTACTTAGTTTTGAGCGCAGTTTTCCTTTATATATATAAACTCAAAGGAATAAACTACTTTTTATTTCTTGGAATAGGTTCAATCCTCATATCCGTATCATCTCATCGAGGATTTACCCATAGTATAATAGGATTCTTATCGTTTTGGTTTTTAATCAAAATAATAAGTAAAGAATATAATCTTCAATATATACATAATGGATTTATAATAGGATATTTTATGCATTTAGTTGCTGATTTTTTTACACCTAGAGGAATCAAACTATTCTTTCCATTTAACGAGAGTATATCGTCTCCTATTAGTATTAAGATAAATAAAGGCTCTGAAAACTTAATTCTTATTATACTTAGCTTATACACATTTAGTCTAGTATTTAAGACTATGCTCTTATAAATTAAAAAAATTCCCTTGATATTTATAAATATCAAGGGAATTTTTTTTAAAAATTTTTATTATTTTAATAGTTTTATTATAGTATCATGAACCAACTTAGGTGCAACATTGAAAGAATAATCCTTCTCTAATCTCTCTGTAAATTGATGAGCATCCTTACCAAATGGTCCTATGTTAACTACAGGAAGATTTAATTGCTGCATATCTTCAATAGGTAGATTGTATTTAGTTCCAAATCCTGGCATGTTATTTTTTAAAGAATCTACAGCATCTTCTTCCTTAGGAGCTGCTGCATAACTTAAATCTGATATATAAGGATAGAATTTCTTCATCTCAATATCATAATTAGAATCTGTCTCTTCAATAACCTGCTTTGCTACATTTAACAGTTTTTCTTCTAATGGTGATTTACCTTCTACATAAATATGAGGATAATATGGTGGTGAATAAAAGACTACTACTACTGGATTTTTATCAGACCACATATTGTGCACTTCTTCTACTACTCTTAAAGCAAACATTCTCTCATCAATATCATCATTAGCAAGTAATTCTTTTTCTAATTTATCTATTCTATCATCTAATTCTTTACCCTTTTCTTCTTTTACCTTTTTATATAACTCTTCATAAGTTACAACCCTAGTCTCCCAAGGTAATTTCTCATAAGGGAATTTATTGGACTCACAATATTTTTTATATTCCACATTTAAATCATCTACTACATTTTGAAATGCTAAGTTAGCACCTTCTACAACTCTATCCATCATTTCATCTGGAGTACTACTATGAGTTCCAAAGTTAAAATACAAATGACTATTTCTAGCTGTTTGTACTGAGTATTCAGTTTTCAAATCCTGTTGTCTTAGTGATATAGGTGGAACAGTTACTTCTCCTTCTGCTTCATCACAATACTTAGTATTAAAATCCATTTCCATAGTTATAGCTGAAGAAATGTGATTAGGATCAAGACCTCTAAAAGGATCCCCTGCATGAGCTTCAGAACCAACTATATAAAAGCTAGGCATCAATTTTCCTACAGTTCCTACATAGATATATCTTGTGTTATCTCCTTCATATCTAGGAGCACTATAGTCAGTATCTAATAGAGCTTGATATTCAAAGCCTTCTTCCTTCTCTAATTTTGTTAATTCTGGAACTACTGAAAGCATACCGCCTGAGTTACCTTCTTCATCACATACAGCCGCGAATACAATATTTCCTTCAAAGTTTTCTATATCATCTGAGATATATTCCATTATGGTCATTAAAGTAGAAACACCACATTTCATATCAAAAACTCCACGTCCAAATAAATATTCACCTGACTCTAAATCTTTTAGAGCATCTTCAGGAATAGATACTTCTTTGAGTTTTTTTACTAGTTCTAAAGGTTTAGTTGCATAATCTTTTAAAAGGCCATAATCAGAAATACCTACTGTATCTATATGACCAACTAATACTATAGTTTTCTTACTATTACCCTTTTCTCCCTTAATCATAGCCATGACACTTTTTCTCTCTAAAGGATCATCTATAACATTAACATATCTAACATTTTTAGGATGCTTTTTAAAATAGTCCATTTCATTAAATGTTTCGTACACTTTTTCTGCTACATTGTTTTCTTCTCTTGTCCCTACAACACCTCTAATACTTGCTAATTCTAATGTAAGATTTTCAATTTTCTTACTTACATCTTTATTCATTTTATCTCCTCCTAAGTTGATATTACTTTATTGTATCAATATTAATTATTGATCTTAGCTTTTGAATAATACTTAGAATTACTAAAGAATTCATTTTTTAAGTCCTTAACTTCCCCAGATAACATTATTAATCCTAACATATTTGGAATAATAATTGCAGCTAATAGTATATCTAAAAACTTATAAATAGTCTCTAAGCCTCCAAATACTCCTCCTACTATGGATAATAAGTATACTCCAACCATAACTTTAGAAAACTTAGTCCCAAATAAAAATTCTGCTTGTGTCTTACCATAGTAAGCTATCACAATGACCGTGGATAATACAAACATAAGCATACTTATAGTTACTATAATACCACCTACAGTATTTCCTAATAATTGTTGAAAAGCTAAAGCTGGCATAGTTCCTGCTTCAGATGCTGGAACTGTTGTATGAACTCCAGTAACTAACACTATTAAAGCCGTAACTGTACAAACTATAAAAGTAACAACCACAATTTCAAATATACCCCACATAGCTTGACGAACAGGGTGATCTGTTACTGCTGAGGTATGAGCTATAGGTGCTGTACCCATGCCAGCTTCATTTGAATAAACTCCTCTAGATAAACCCCACCTTATTGTATGAGCTATCGTAGCACCAGCGAATCCTCCTTTAGCTGCTGCTGGAGTAAAGGCATGTTTAAATATAAGACCAAATGCTCTTGGAAGTTCCGTAATATTCATAACTATAATTACTAGTCCACCTATTATATAAAATAAGGCCATAAGCGGAACTAGTTTTTCAGTAAATATAGCAATTCTTTTTATTCCTCCTATGACTACTAAACCAACAAGAATTACCAAGACTCCGCCTGTAAGCCAACTAGGAATATTGATAGTACTTGCTGTTTGAACTACAGAAACAGATTGACTTGCAATAGAAGGTATTAATTCAATCATTAAAAGAAATGAAAATATAATACCTAAAGCCTTGCCTGACTTACCTTTAATTCCTTTACTCAAATAGTACATTGGACCTCCAACATAATCACCATCTTGGTTTTTCTCTCTATATTTTATTCCTAATACTATTTCTGAGAATTTAGCTGCACTAACTATAAAAGCTACAGCCCACATCCAAAATACAGCTCCTGGACCACCAAAAGCTATAGCTACTGGCACTCCAACTATATTAGAAGCTCCAATTGTTGATGCTAATGCAGCAGTTGCAGCTTGAAATGGAGTAACTGTACCTTCACCTTCCGGTTTTTCAAATATTTTACCAAATGTTTCTTTCATTATAAAAGGAAAATATTTAAATTGGAAAAATCCTAACTTAACAGTTAAAAACATACTTCCACCAACTAAAATCAACAACATAGGTGCTCCCCAAAGCCAATCTGAAAATTTCACAATAATATCTACGAAAGTTTGCACTAAATCCCTCCTATTTTAAAACAAGTATTAAAACTTAGTAAAACTAATTTCACACACCTCCTAATTTTAGTTTAATAATTCAATATTGTCTATCTATTCTTAATATATTGCAAAGTCCATGCCAACTGTAGTAAATATTATTTAATTACTGATTCTATCCATCTTATTGCAGTTATAATGTCATTTCATTAATTTTATTTGTTAATTCTAAATATTTTAATTATACTCTCTTGTCAATTAATTGAGTAAAAAAGACTAAAATGCAAAAAAATATTTGCATTTTAGTCTTTTTATAAATTCTAAAAAAATTATTTATCAAGATTATAAATTATCTATAATACTTCTATTCCATAACTATCCATCTTATATTTTAAAGTTTGTCTTGATATTTTTAATAATTTAGCTGCATCATTTAAAGTACTAGTAAGTTGTAATGCTAATTGAATATGTTTCTTTTCATAATCATTAACAGCACTATTTAATGAAAATTTATCATCTATGTCTATTTTAGAATTCTTTTCTTCTTTCTTGAATCTTATATGGTCAGGTAATTGTTCTTTAGTTATATAGTTACCCTCTGCAAAATTAAATGAACTCTCAATAATATGTTTTAATTCCCTAACATTTCCAGGCCAACTATACGCCATAAATAAATCTTCAACACTTTTATCTAATCCTTTAATATTTTTATTCATTTTAACATTATATTCTTTTATAAAACTCTGTGTTAACAAAAATATATCTTCTTTTCTCTCTCTTAAAGGAGGTATATATATTGACACTACACCTAATCTATAAAATAGGTCTTGCCTTAACTTTTTTTCTTCAATAGCAAAATAAGGTTCTTCGTTTAAGGTAGAAATTATCTTTACATCTACATCAACAAGATTAGAACCTCCTATACGTCTAATATAATTATTTTCAGTTGCTCGCAGTAATTTAGATTGAAGATTAATATCCATAGAATTCAATTCATCTAATACTAAGGTTCCATTGTTAGCCATTTCAAAAAGACCCATCTTATTTTCAGCACCAGTAAAACTTCCCTTAGTTGTACCAAAAAATATACTTTCCCCTAAGGTTAAAGGTATTGCAGAGCAATTTTGAATAATATAAGGATTATTTTTTCTGAAACTATGGTTATGTATTGATTGAGCTATTAATTCTTTTCCTGTACCAGTTTCTCCATATATCATTACAGGAGAGTTAGTTTTAGCTGCCTTAAGTGTTCTTTCTTTTATTTTTTGCATTTTAGAATTATTAGTTAATATATCATCTATAGTAAAAAACAAATCACAATGAACTGAACTATTATTTGGATCACATTCATCTATCTTTCTTAAATCCTCATCAAAATACCTATTAATATCTACTGCACCTATTATCTGATCGCCCTCTTTTAAAGGTAAGGTTGTTGTTAATACAGTTACAGTTCTTTCTTTAAATATATTTAAATATTGCTTTTCATTTATTATTGGTTCCCCATTCTTTAGTACTCTCATTATTGTAGAAGTTTCTTTATTTAGATGTTGATGTAATTCTAATATATTGAATCCAACAGGATCCTCTACAATTTTACTACCTAAGTTATTAAATACCTTATAAAATTCTATATATCCATTTTTATCAGTAACTACTAGGAAGTCCATATAATTGAATAATCTAGGAAGACTTTCTATATACTTTTCAAACATGTATATCATCCTCTTAAAAGTTTATTTACAACAATATATTAATAATATCATTTATGAGTATATCCTTCAACAAAGTTTGTCAAAATAAGAAGCCCCATCAATACTCACAAAACTTCTCCTACCACCTATTTATAGATATCTATAAATTATTCTTTGTTTGGTAATGATATTCCTATAATATCAACACCCTCGAATCTATGCAATAACTTTAATTCTTTATCAATTTTATCGTATTCATAAAAATCACAAGGTGATTGCCAATTTACATTCAACTTTACTAAAGCGTAATAGTTATCAAGAACTTTAAAGATTTGAAATTCCCAAATATCATGTTCTAACTTCTCTGCTGATTGAAATATTCCTGTAATTATTTCATTATTTTCAACATTATTTCCATCAGAATCTTTAAGTACAATTTTATTTAACCTATTAATCACTGTATTATTAGAAATATATGAAGAAAAACTTTTTGAATCTGCATTATATATCTGCAAATCATCACTTGTAAATTCATCTATCTTCTTGCTCTTCCCATTTGAATAAATTGAAACATACTCTATTTCCTCAGATGTTTCACTTTTTGTTATTAAATTTATTAGTGGATTCTTGAATATTTTGCATGAACTTAGTAAAAATATAATGATAACTATAGCACACAAAATTATTTTAGATTTCTTTTTCATAATTCCTTATCTCCTCTTACATAAAATTAATTCTGCTATATTATACCGAAGTTTTCTTCCACACGCCACACTACTTGCTAACAATATTCATTAATTTGGAAATCTCTTTTTATTCTCCATAAGTTCCCTGAACTTTTTTATAAAATCTCCTCCATTCACAAATTATTTTAATCCACATCTATCTACCATTATTCCTTAGTTATAAATTTTAAGAACTAATCAGTGGCTTCCCATTGCTCCACCTTGTTTGTATATCTCATAAAATCTATCATCTGTATATTTATTTTTCATTTTATTTTCCTCCTCTGATATGTTTTATTACACATAATAATAACATTGTTCATTACTTAAAGCTGTTCTCATATATATCAAAAAACTGTGTTATTTGACTTCCCTGCTTTCTTACATCTTCATTATCAGTAGTTAATTGCCATCCATAAGTTTTGTATTCTTCCCAGTTTTTCTTGCTGATTGGTTTTAAATCATATTCTTCTTCAATATCTGTAAATCCTTCTATATAATCAATAATAACCTGTTTAAAAGCCTTGTCAGTATCTTTAAAAATTGGCATTCCTTGCTTATTCGCCCCTATGGTATAAGCTTCATTACCACTTCCTAAAAAATCACCACTAAGCTTACTAATATCATATTCCCCTACTACTTTACTCTGAGAATTTCCACAAGCAGTTAACATTAAAATCATACATATAGTAAGAATCATAATAAAATGTTTTTTCATATTTCCCCTCCTTAATTTCAAATTTAAATTACGTATATTTCTAATACTCTGACATGCTCTATCTTAGAGTATAATACTAAATTTACTATAAAAATTTTAAGATTTATTTTTAATATATTTCCTGATTGCTTTAACGATTAAAAAAATTGCATAAATAAATACAAATACTTGTAGCATGATAACCACCTCTTAAATTTTTTAAGATTCAAATCGTCGTACTTTAATATCCTTGTGATACTATTTGCAAAAGGGGATAAAAAAACAGGAGAAATGATGGGGATAAATCCATTACTCTCCTGAGTTTTGAAGAACTTTATTTTCTTGTTGAAGAACTTTATTTTCTTTTTACACCCAGCACAAGACCTATATCTCCCTACGATTTTCCATAGCTTTACTTATAGTGACTTCATCAAAGTACTCTAAATCTCCTCCAACTGGAATACCATGGGCTATTCTCGTTACTTTTATCCCTAGTGGTTTTATAATCTTTGATAAGTATAAAGCTGTTGCTTCTCCTTCTACTGTTGGATTTGTTGCTATAATTATTTCTTTTACAACATCATCCGAAAGCCTCATTAAAAGTTCTTTTACCTTTATATCATTTGGCCCTACATTATCCATTGGAGATATAACTCCATGTAATATATGATATTGACCCTTATAATCTCTAGATCTTTCCATAGCTATTATATCTTTAGCGCCTTCTACTACACAAATAGTAGATTTATCCCTTCTATCATCTATACATATATAACAAGGATCATCATCTGTTAAATTACAACATATACTACAAAGCCTTATTTTTTCCTTTGCATTCATTATGGAATTAGCTAGCTTTTCAGCTTCTACACCTTCCATTTCTAATATATAAAATGCCAACCTCTGAGCAGTTTTTTTGCCTATACCTGGTAATTTTGATAGCTGCTCTATTAAATTTGCTATAGGTAATGCATACTGCTCCATTTTCCAACCTTCTTTCTATTAAAACAAGCCTGGGATATTCATTCCACCAGTTACTTTTTTCATTTCTTTTTCCATCATTTCATCTGCTTTTCTCATAGCTTCATTTACTGCTGCCATTACTAAATCTTGTAACATTTCTACATCTTCTGGGTCCACTACATCTTTATCTATCTTTATTTCAAGAACTTCTTTTTTTCCATTTACTTTGCAACTAACTGCTCCCCCACCTGCTGTTGCCTCTACCTCTGTTTCTTCAAGTTCTCCTTGCATGTTTTCCATTTGTTTCTGCATCTTTTGCATTTGTTTCATCATGTTGCCCATATTTCCTCCACCCATTCCTGGGAATCCTTTTCTTGCCATCATATATTCTCCTCTCTTATTTTATTTCTACTATATCTTCACCAAAGAAGTCTATAACTTCTTTTATTGCATCATCTTTGTTTTTTTTTATATCTTCTTCAGATTTACTTTTTTTTTGCCCCATTACAAGTTTAATCTCCATATGACTATTAAAATATTCTGTTAAGATTTTTTCAACAAACTCCTTGTTTTGAGGACTGCCTATTGCTTCTTTGTGAAAACCATAGGGCTCATTATATCCTATAGTTAAAAGTCCATTTTCATATCTAATTGGAGTACCTTCTATTAAAAGAGCATATACATTCATTCTTTTTGATTTAATTATATTAATTATTTGATCCCAATGATTTTCTATTCTTGAAATATCTAAGGATTTATCACTTTTCTTAGCTTTAACAAGATTATGATTTGGTAATTCTTCTTTTTTAACTTTTCTTTCTTCTCTTTTAATTTCTTCTTTAATTTGCTTATCTCTTTTAAATTCTACTTTATTTCCAGTATGGTTAGACTCTTCTATATTTATGTTTTGTCCCTGAGATTTAATAGCCATTTCCAGTTTTTTAACCCTTTGCTCTAGAGAAATATCCTTATCTAATTTTACAATCTGTATAATACCCATTTCTAGTATTATTCTAGGTTGAGTTGACCATTTTCCCTTTTCTTCTGCAGTGGTTAATATCTCCAGTGCTCTAATTATAAACTGAAGACTTATTTTTTCTGATTGATTTAAGTATCTTTCCATTGTTCTTTTATCAATTTCTATTAATTCATCTGGTTTCTTTGATGTTTTTACTATCATCAAATTCCTAAAATGATAGGTTATATCTTTTATAAATTGAAGTATATCTTTACCATCTTGTATTATACTGTCTATTTGTTCTAGTACTTTTTCTAGATTTTTATCTATTATATTGTCAGTCAAATCAAGAACTAAATCTGAATTACTTATACCTAATATACTTATTGCATCTTCATATTTTAATTCTTCTCCACTAAAGGATATACATTGATCCAACAAACTCAAAGCATCTCTCATAGCTCCATCAGCATTTCTCGCTATAAGATTAAATACCCTATCTTCTATTTGTATGTTCATTTTTTCACTAATATTTTTCATATTATCTAGTATATCTTTCATAGAAACTCTTTTAAAATCAAATCTTTGGCATCTAGATAATATTGTTTGAGGAAGTTTTTCTGGCTCTGTTGTTGCTAATATAAACATTAAATGTCTTGGTGGCTCTTCCAATGTTTTCAGCAGTGCATTAAAGGCAGATTTAGTAAGCATATGAACCTCATCTATTATATATACCTTATACTTAGCTCTAGATGGAGGATATACTACTTTTTCTCTTAACTCCCTTATATCTTCTACACTATTGTTACTGGCAGCATCCATTTCAACAACATCCATTATACTACCATCGAGAATTCCTTTACATATTTCACATTCATTGCAAGGATTTCCATCTTTTAAATTTAAACAACTAACAGCTCTAGAAAATATCTTGGCCGTAGAAGTTTTCCCTGTGCCCCTAGTACCTGAAAATAAATAGGCATGACCAATATTTCCCTTTTCTATTTGATTTTTTAGGGTTCTTGTTATGTGATTTTGACCTAAAACTTCATCAAAGTTCCTCGGTCTATATTGTCTATACAAGGCTTGATACATACTGTCACCTACAATTCTTTTAATATACTATATTATATCAGATAAAACTTATTTTTACACCTATTTTCCTGTTTTATAAAATTACAGCTGACTTAATATGATTTTTGAAATTTGCAACTTGACAGATATGATTGTTTTAGCTATAATATGTTATTGTGAGGTATTAAAATAATAATGCATATTTTGGAGAGATGGCCGAGTGGCTGAAGGCGCCCGCCTGGAAAGCGAGTAAGCGTGTAAGCGTTTCGAGGGTTCGAATCCCTCTCTCTC
This sequence comes from uncultured Tissierellaceae bacterium, assembly GCA_964567475.1. GTDB lineage: Bacteria > Bacillota > Clostridia > Tissierellales > Tissierellaceae > CAZMMV01. Next base: position 17,578 of record CAZMMV010000019.1, read on the forward strand.
CGCCATATCGTGCTAGATGGGGGGGTAGCGGTTCCCTATAACCTACAATCCGCTACAGTAGGGTTGAATTCCCAGTTTAGATAATTCTGTTGTAAGGCAGGCCTAGACAAGTGGCAGTGACGATTGGGTCCTGCGCAACGAAAACTCATGAACTCCGTCAGATCCGGAAGGAAGCAGCGGTAAGTGATCCCTTTCGTGTGCCGTGGGGAAGCCTGGTCTGAGTTAACTAGCTAGTTACCGCTTAGGACAGAATTAGCAAGGCTGGGTGCACGGTTACATAGTAAAGAGACATATTTCTATAAAAATATGTCTCTTTTAATATCTTGAATAATATCTTGAACTAAATAAATCAGCACTTAATTATTTAAATAATTAAGTGCTGATTTGTTTAGTTTATACTAAATGACAGGCTACAAAATGGCCTGGTTTTTTTTCTTCGAATTTAGGTTTAACATCTCTACATATTTCCTTTCTATAAGGACATCTACCATAAAATACACATCTTTCTGGAGGGTCAATTGGACTAGGTACATCTCCTTCTAATACAATACGCTCTCTTTCTAAACCAACCTTGGCTATAGGTATAGCAGATAAAAGTGCTTGAGTATATGGATGCAATGGTCCTTTAAATATACTACTGTAGTCAGTTAATTCTACTATATTTCCTAAATACATTACTGCAATTCTATCACTAATATGCTTAACAACACTTAAGTTGTGAGCAATAAATATATATGTCAATCCTAAATTTTTCTGTAATGAATCTAATAAGTTTAGAATTTGTGATTGAATACTAACATCTAGCGCAGAAACTGGCTCATCTAAGACTATAAACTCAGGATTTAATGCAAGAGCTCTTGCAATTCCTATTCTTTGTCTTCTTCCTCCATCTAGTTCATGGGGAAATGAGTTAACTAAACGTTTCTCAAGTCCTACTAATTCCATAACATGAGCAATTTGTTCATTTATTTTATTTTTTGGAACTATATCCTTGTTTACATATAAGGGGTCTGCTATTAAATCATAGACACTAAGCCTTGGGTTCAATGAAGAATATGGATCTTGGAATACTATTTGCATACTCTTTCTCATTTCCTTCATTTGATTTTTATTATACTTAACTATATCTTCACCCTTATAGATTATTTCTCCAGATGTAGGTTCATGAAGTCTAAGTATAGCTCTTCCTGCTGTAGATTTTCCACAACCTGATTCTCCTACAAGTCCCAAGGTTTCACCCTTCATTACTGCAAAGTTTATATCATCAACAGCATGTAGTAAACCTTCTTTTGTATTAAAGTATTTCTTTAAATGTTTTACTTCTAATAGAATTTCTTCCATTTTATTTCTCCTCCTTTTCTACATCTTTATCATATAAAAAGCAAGAAACAAAATGTCCATCCTCAGCCTCTATAGGCATTGGGATTTCTTTTTTACATCTATCCATACAATGAGAACATCTAGGATGAAATCTACATCCTGTTGGTAAATTAGATGGGTTTGGTGGTATTCCTGGTATAACATCTAATTCATCTTTGTCTTCATCTAAGCTTGGTATTGAATTAAAAAGTCCTACTGTATATGGATGAAGAGGATTGTTATAAAGTCTTTCTACATCACCATATTCCACTGAACTTCCAGCATACATTATTGCAACATATTCACAAGTCTCAGCTACTACACCTAAATCATGAGTTATTAGCAGCATTGAAGTGTTAAACTTTATCTTCAAACCCTTCATCAATTCTAAAACTTGAGCTTGTATAGTTACATCTAGTGCAGTTGTAGGTTCATCGGCTATTATCATTTTTGGATTACATGCCAATGCCATTGCAATAACTACCCTCTGCTTCATTCCACCACTAAATTGATGAGGGTAATCTTCAAATCTTTCTCTTCTAATACCTACGGTTTCCAACATATCTTCAGCTTTTTTTCTTAATTCTTCTTTAGATAAATCTTGGTGTAATTCAATAACTTCCTCGATTTGTTCACCAACTCTTAAAATTGGGTTTAAAGAAGTCATAGGGTCTTGGAATATCATTGAGATTTTATCTCCCCTAATCTTTCTCATTTCCTTTTCAGTTTTATCTAATAGGTTTTCACCTTCAAAAAATATTTCTCCACTAACTATTTGACCTGGTGGCGATGGAATAAGCTTCATTATTCCCAGTGCTGTTGTGGTCTTACCTGCACCGGTTTCACCAACAAATCCTAAGGTTTCACCTTCTCTAATTTTTAAATTTAAATTATTTACTGCTTTATAAATTCCTTCATCAGTGGCATATTCTATACTTAAGTTTTTAATTTCTAATAAATTTTTATCCATTATACAGCACCTCCTATTGCTTTAATTTTGGATCTAAGGCATCCCTTAAACCGTCCCCTAAAACATTAAGGGCAAATATTGTAACTACTATTGCTAAGCCGGGGAATATAGTCATATATGAATAATTACGAATATATGCACGTCCTTCTGATAACATAGCTCCCCATTCAGGAGTTGGAGGTTCTAGTCCAAGTCCTATAAAACTTAATCCGGCAGCATTTATTATTGCATATGCTACCCCTAAAGTAGCTTGAACTATTATTGGAGCTAAACAGTTTGGAATAATATGTTTAGTAATTATTCTATAATCTGATGATCCATTGGCTCTTGCAGCTTCAACAAATTCATTATCTTTAACAGATAAAACAGAAGACCTAACTATTTTAGCATAGCCAGGAATAGCTGCTATTCCAACAGCAATCATTAAGTTTCCTAAACCTGGTCCCAATACTGCCATAATTGCTATGGCTAATAGTATATCTGGGAGGGATTGAATTACATCAATAAGTCTCATTAAAAAATTGTCTATTTTTCCTCCATAAAATCCTGCTGCTGCTCCAATAGACACACCTGCTATCAAAGCTATACCTACAGATATAAATCCAACTTTTAATGAAATTCTAGATCCGTAAATAATACGACTAAATATATCTCTACCATGATTATCTGTTCCGAATATATGATCTCTACTAGGTGAATTAAATTGATTTTTTAAATCCATAGTACTATAATCATAAGGTGCAATAACATCGGCGAAAATTGCAGTAAGTACTAACAATATAATAATTATTAGTCCAAACATAGCTAATTTACTTTTTTTCATACTATTGAATATGTCTTTAAGCTTTCTCCATAAATTATTCTTTCTACCTATAGATCCAGACTTAGTATTTTCACTTGATTGTGCATTCATTGATAATGTCCTCCTTTACGAAAATTGAGACTTTATTCTTGGGTCTACAAAAGAATATAACAAGTCTACTACGAGATTAACTAATGCAAAAGTAACAGCAACAAATAGTATACAACCTAATACCATTGGTGTATCTCTCATAGTTATTGAATCAACCATCAATCTACCTACTCCTGGGATTGAAAATATAACTTCTGTCATTACAGCCCCACCTAATAGTTGACCAAATTGAGTACCTATAGTTGTTAAAATAGGAATTAAAGCATTTCCTAATGCATGTTTCAATATTATCTTTCCTTCTTTTTGTCCTTTAGCACGGACTGTACGTATGTAATCCTGCCTAATAACTTCAAGCATACTAGATCTAGTCATCCTAGTTATTACAGATACAGACTGAGAAGCCAATGCTACTGTTGGCAATATCATCTGTTTAAATGAATCTAAACCAGAAGACGGTAACCAGCCTAAGTTTACAGAGAAAAATATAATCAATAGGAGCCCTAGCCAAAACACAGGCATACAAATTCCTAAAAGTGCAAAAATCATGGTTATATTGTCAAACAAAGAATATTGTTTAACTGCAGAAATAATACCGATTGGTATTCCTAAAATAATAGCAACAACAATTGCAGCCACTGCAAGCTTAAAAGTATATCCTGCTCTAGAAGCTATTTCTCCTACTACAGATGTTTTAGAGATATATGATTTACCTAAATCTCCATGTAAAACTAAATCCTTTATAAATTTTCCATAACGAACCAAAAATGCATCATTAAGTCCCATTTCTTCTCTAAGCTCTTCTACTGCTTCTTGGGATGCGTTTGTACCTAGTATATTCCTAGCTGGGTCTCCAGGACTAAGTTCTAGTAATCCAAAAACTATAAAAGTAACACCAAGAATAACAGGAATTATAAGTAATATTCTTTTAAAAATATATTTTATCATTCTATAATTCTCCTTTCTTGTATAAAATAATTTATAAACAAGCTAAGATAGATTTCTTAGCTTGTTTATAAAATTTATTAATATTTATTTATCAAATGTAATTGGGAATAAACGGTGATATCCAAAAGGTGTAAGTTCTATATTGTCTATATTAGCTTTTGCTCCTATAACAATTTCACTGTTATATATAAATACTGCTGGAGCTAAGTCCATAATTTCATCCTGAAGTTCTTTATAAATTTCTTCTCTTTCTGGACCATCTAATGTTCTACGACCTTTAACTATCAATTCGTCAACTTTATCATCTTTTAAGAATGAATAGTTTCCACCAGGACCAACCATTGTTGAATGGAATACAGGGTATACTACCATGTCTGGGTCAGGTGAATCAGAAATCCATGAGATCATAAACATATCATGATTTCCTTCTTCTATCTTTCCTATAAAAGCACTCCACTCTAATACTTCAACTTTTACGTCTATACCAATTTCTTTTAAATCTTCTTTCATAATAGTTGCAGAGTCGATTCTTTCTTGTCTATCACTAGTTGTTATTGTTAATGATAAACCATCTTCGTATCCTGCTTCTTTTAATAATGCTTTTGCGCCTTCAATGTCTTTTTTGTTAGGTTCATTATCTTTAGCAATAGAATATTTAATAGTTGATGTATATGGAGCTGATGCAGCTTTACCTACGCCTCTCCAAACAGCATCTACAATCTCTTGAACGTCAATTGTCTTTGCTATTGCTTGTCTAACTTTTAAATTGTTAAGTGGTGCTTTTTGAGTATTCATTCCCATGTATAATGTACCATAGTCTGGTGTTCTAAATAATTGAAGTTCTTTATTTTCTTCTACTCTTTCAACATCAATAGGAGCTACATCATATGCAATATCAACTCCACCAGTTTCTAGTTCAATAACTCTGTTTGTAGCTTCTGGAATAACTCTAACTTCTAATTTATCATATACTGGCAATACTCCATGATAACCATCAAATTTTGATAATTCCATTTTGTTTGCTTTTGACCAGCTATCTAGTATAAATGGTCCTGTTCCAATAGGATTTCTTCCATAATCTTCTCCAGCATCAGTAACAGCCTTTTCATTTACAATAAATGCTGCTGGGTGACATAATGCAGCAATTATACCAGCATTTGCATCTTTTAATGAAAATTTAAAAGTATAATCATCTTCAGCTACTAAACTATCTGGATCTATATCTCCAAATATATGAGCAACTGCTGGAGCTTTAAGAGCTCTCTCAAATGTAAATACAACATCACTTGCTTTTAACTCTTCATCATTTTGAAACTTTACTCCCTCTTCTAAATGAAAAGTATATGTTAATCCATCTTCAGAAGGTTCATAACTCTTAGCTAAATTTGGTATTATATTGCCTTCCATATCAATTTTTACAAGACCGTCATATACTTGAGCCATAATATTACCTGAAAATGCATCATTGTTTGCTACTGGGTCCATTGTGATTGCGTCACTTGCAGTTGCGATTACTAACTTGTCAGGTGCTTCACTAGCTACCTTATCAGCAGGTTTGTCATTTTCTCCACCATCATCTTTGGCTCCTCCACATGCTGTTAACATTAAACTCAGAACTAACATTACGGATATTAAAATTAAACTTTTTCTTCTCATCTTCATTTTCATACCTCCAATAATTTTATGTGTTTACAACCCTATATGGAAAATACTAATACCAAATGCCTTTTTTCATTCCATCCCTCCCATATACTTGTCTGTTATATATATGTATCTATAACAAACAATGCTGAATCTACATAATATTCTAATTGTTCTGTATCAAGTTAATCCTTAAACACATTATAATTATATATTGTAATTAATAATTAGTCAAATGTTCTATATCACTTTAAATCAATAATATGTACCCTCACCAAACCCCTAGTTTAACATGTTTTTAGAGATATTCTTAAAAACACATAAATTTGATTATTTGCAATTTTTAAGTAAATAAAGCATACTCAATACTATGTAATGCCCAATTTTCCTAAGTTAAGAAATGAATTATGTAAATAATTTAAATATTTACTTTAATATAGCTAATTACTAGACCTAAAGTATAAAACATTAGATTTCACGATTATATTAAATTT
>CAZMMV010000020.1:0-1422 GCA_964567475.1 uncultured Tissierellaceae bacterium
TAATAACTAAGTTCTCTTGCTTCTAACAATTTATTCTCCCCCTTTAATATTTAGAACATCAATTTTTCTGCTATTCTAAGTTTTGCAGATCTTGATCTAAGGTTTTCATTTATTTCCTTTTTACTAGGAACTATAGGTCTTCTGGTAATTATTTCTATCTCTCTAGTTTTATCACATACACACTGTGGAAACTCTGGAGGACAAATACAATCTTTATATAATTCCTTAAAACTATTTTTAACTATTCTATCCTCTAAGGAATGAAATGTTATAATAGCAAGTCTACCACCTGGTTTAAGAAACCTTACCATCTTAGGTATGGAGTTTTCCAAAACATCTAATTCCCTATTTACTTCTATTCTAATCCCCTGAAATGTCTTTTTAGCTGGATGACTACCTTTTCTTCTAACCTCCTTTGGAATAGCTTTTTTTATTATAGAAACCAATTCCAGTGTTGTTTCTATTGGTTTTTCTTTTCTTTCCTCAACTATAAACTCTGCAATTCTCTTAGCCCATCTTTCTTCTCCGTAGTTCCATATAATATCTTCTAGTTCTTTTTCACTATATGTGTTTACTAATTCCTTAGCTGTAAAAGAATTTGTCATATCCATCCTCATATCCAAAGACGCATCCTTATTATAAGAAAATCCTCTAGTTTCTTCATCTAGTTGATGGGATGAAACTCCTATATCTAATAAAATTCCATCTACCCTGTCTATTCCTAATTCAGTTAAAACTTGATCTATATTTTCATAATTACTGTGAACTAACACAGTATTTTTATTATAATCTTCTAACACTTCTCTTGCCTTTTTTAAAGCATTTTCATCTTGATCAATACCTATTAGCTTACCGGTAGTTAACTTTTTTACTATATGTTGAGAATGACCAGCACCTCCTAGAGTGCCATCTATGTAGATTCCATCTTCTTTTATATTTAATCCTTCTATTACTTCGTTTAATAAAACTGGTACATGTTCAAATTCCATAGAATCCTCCTATTTAAATACCTAATTCAGCCATTTTTTCTGCTATATTATCATAGCTTAGATTTTCATCATTATTATAATTATCCCATTCCGCTTTGCTCCATATTTCTATTCTAGTAGCTACTCCTATGATCACTACATCTTTATCTAATTTAGAATGTTGTCTCAAGTTAGTAGGAATAAGTGCCCTACCTTGCTTATCCAATCCACATTCACTTGCTCCTGCAAAGAAAAATCTAATAAAAGCCCTAGCATCCTTATTTGTAAGTGGTAAAGTTTTGAGCTTTTCCTCTAAGATGGCCCACTCAGACTTGGAGTAAACAAATAAGCAATTATCTAGTCCCTTTGTCATAACAAAGGTTTCTCCTAATTCTTCTCTTAATTTAGAAGGAATAATAATCCTCCCTTTGCTATCTAAAGTATGTTGATATTC
>CAZMMV010000020.1:1522-23298 GCA_964567475.1 uncultured Tissierellaceae bacterium
TAAAAAATAAAAATAGATATAATAATTCCTACAATACTTATCAATTGGGCTACTTTGATTTGCCCTAACATTAAACTATCAGTCCTAAGTCCCTCAATAAAAAATCTAATAAAAGAATATAGAGACAAATACAATAAAAACACTTCTCCCTTTACCTTTTGTTTTTTTCTTCCATACCAAAGTAAAAAGAAAAACACTCCAAAGTTCCAAATTGACTCATAAAGAAATGTAGGATGTACCTTTTCCCCTCTTATCATAATTCCCCATGGCATATTGGTAGGTCCTCCATGAGCCTCTTGATTTGCATAATTACCCCATCTTCCTATGGCTTGCCCTAAGATAATACTAGGCGCACATATATCCGCTACTGTCCAAAAGTTTATTTTTCTTCTTCTAGTAAATATAATTGCTACAATTATTGAAGCAATTATAGCACCATGTATTGCCAAACCACCATTCCTAATATTTAATACTTCTATTGGATTAGCCTTGTACAAATCCCAACTAAAAATAACATAATAAGTTCTAGCTCCTACTAATGAAAAAGGAACTGCCCATATAAGTAAATCTAGCAATGTTTCTTCATCGAATCCTACTCTTTTTGCTTCTCTAAGAGCTATAATAGCTCCTAGAAGCACGCCTGTAGCAATGAATATGCCATACCATCTAACTTCAAGCCCTAAGATTTCGAACGCAACTGATCCCACAATAAAACCACCTTTCTAATTATTTGATTTAATTAGTATATCATAATTTATATCTATTTTTTAAATATTTAATGGATTTATTATGGATAAGACTACATTTTCTTCTTTGAAATGTTCCTTAAACCTTTTAATTAAATCCTCATAATTAATAGATTCTAATACATCTAAGTAATCCAATAAAATAAAATCATCAAAATATAAATCTACGAAATTACTAGCTAAAAAATCAATAGAATCGCATCCCATTAAGAATTCACCAATTGACTTTTTCTTAATCCTTTGAAAACTTTCTTCCAATAAAATAGTATCTATTGGTTTTTTAAGCAAGTCTAAAATCCTTCTATATACTTCTTTAGGTTGATCTGATTCACCAACAATTATAGAATATCCATAAGTCTCTTTACCTGTATAATAGGATCCAAAACTACCATCTACTATTCCCTCTTCATATAACTTATTATAGAAAGAAGAACTTGAACCAAATAGTATTTCTAATATTATATTTGTAATCAAATCCTTTTTCACTTGTTTTTCTCCAGTTAATCCACATTGATTATCTTTAAAAGCCATGTTAAATATTGGAGTTGAAACCATCATCTTTTCTTCTATCAAATTTTTATTTATATATTCTGGCTCCCTTGGTAAAATCCTATCTATATCTTCAAACTCTTTATAATCTTTTCTCTCTACTTTATCAACTACATCTATTATATTATCAAAAGATAAATCTCCCACTATGACTAAAAGCATATTAGCCGGATGATAGAAAGTATTATAGCTTTTATAAAGTAATTCTTTATTTATCTCTTGTATGGTATCAACAGTACCGGCTATATCTATTTTTATAGGATGCTCTTTATATAGTCCATTTAAACAATTAAAAAACACTATCCATCCAGGATTATCTTTATACATATTTATTTCTTGTTCTATTATTCCCTTTTCTTTTTCAACATTTTCATCAGTGAAATAAGGATTTTGTACAAATTTTATAAGAAGCTCCAGACTTTCATAAAAATTATCAGTAGTATCAAATAAATATGCTGTTTGATTGAAATTAGTATATGCATTTACGTCAGAACCCAATTGAGAAAATTTATCAAATATATCTTCTTCTGCTTCCTCAAATAATTTATGTTCTAGGAAATGTGCGATACCTTCTGGAACTTCCATGCTCTTTTCTTCACCAATTGGAACAAAAATATTATCTACTGATCCATAATTAGTAGCAAATATTGCTTGTTTTTTAGTATATCCCTTTTTAGGAATAAAATATATTTTTAATCCAGATTCCATTTCTTTGAAATAAAGTTGCTCATCTATTTTTTCTTTATTGTATATTTTAATATCCAAATTTCTTCCTCCTATTTTTCTAATTTAAAATTTTTCATAAAGTATATGGTATCAAGACTTATATTTGATACAGACGCCACTATTTCCTCTCGTGTTACATTATCTATATCCTTTAAAACTTCTTCCAAACTCCTATTATCTCCGCTTAGTTGTTGACTAAAGAAAAATTCTGATATTAGAAAAATACTATCTTTGATTGATTCCATTGAAGATTTTAAAGATTTCTTTGATAACTCAATATCTTTATCTGTAAATTTTCCTTGTTTCATATCTTCTAATTCCTTATTTATAATATCTACTGTCTTTTCAAAATTATCAAACTCTATTCCCCCGTCTATTAGCATTATAGATTTGTATTTATATATAGAAGAACTAATATAATAAGCCAAACTTTCTTTCTCCCTTACATTTTTAAAAAGCTTTGAATTAGGTCCTCCACCTAAAATATTTGAAGCTACTAAAAGAGCATTGTAAAGATAGTCATCATAATTTATTCCCGTCCTAAGTCCTAAAACTACTTTTCCCTGAACTATGTCCATTTCTTCATGAATCATATTTTTAGTTTGAACACTACTTATTATTTCTTCTTTATCTATCTCTATAATATCTTCTCTATTTATATCTATATTTTTCTTTAAACTTTCTACTAACTTTTCATCATAATCCCCTATATAAAATATTTCAATAGGACTAGTATTTACAAACTCTTTATAGTGATCATATAATACTTCCTCATTTATTTTCTCCAAATCATCTATATTACCCAAAGGATAGATACTAAACTTCTCATTTTTACACATTTCTTCTATACATCTTCCCAAGGCATAGCTTCTTTTATTATTTATCCTTCCTTCAATTCTTCTTTTCAAATTCTCTTTTTCTTGTTTAACATAATCTTTCTTAAAATAACCTTCATCTAGTGCTGGATTAAAAATTATTGATTGTAATAATTCTAATATATTATAAATATATTTTTCATCTTTTACATAACTTTTATCAGCCATTTCAATAGTAAATCTTAAGATATGTTTTTCTCCTCTTTTATCTATTCCCATACTTAATTGAGAACCATAGTTTTCTTCTAGAAGTTTTTGAATCTTTAAATTTGTATCGTATTCTTCTGTCCCTCTTTTCAAAACTAAAGGCAATAAAGCATTCTTTGTTACCTCATCTTTATTCAAAGGCCTTATAAAATAATAACTAAGTAAATTACTTTTAAATTTATCTGTTTTTATTAAATTCAAATTTACTCCATTCCCTATATTAATTCTTTGCAATTGTAAGCTCAATTAAATTCCCCCTTGTACAATTTATATTATAAATTTTTTAAAAAATACAAATAAACCCTATCTTTAGAAAGGGTTTATTTGTTTTCCTTAGTTTTTTCTATTAATTTACTAATCCTTTTCACTTGACTATCATATGAACTACCTTGTATTAAATCAAGCATAATATCTATTATATCTTTAAAAACTTTTTCATCCTCAGATATTACAACATTCTTTATTTCCTTATCTTCTTTTATTATAATATTTTTGATTAACTCCTTAGTATCTTCTGTTAATTCTGAATCACGACTCATTACAAGAGATACTAAAGCAGTATCGTTTAATATTATTGTACCTGCGTCATCTATACCAAAAAGTTCTACAATATAATCAGATAAGATTTCAGACCTTTCAATAATGATCTTATCTTCTACAGATACTTCTAAAATTGGATCTTCTAATTCACCTTGTTTTACAATATCCTTTTCATTATCCCTGTTAATAGAACAAGCACTTTGTAAAATTAAAACTAATAATAGAATTATAATCTTTTTCAATCTATCCCTCCTCTTGTTATATCTTTTCTAATTTATACGAATTTTATAACAAGAAAGAGAAAATAATTTTATAATTCTTTAGCTATCTTAACACCTGAACTAGCACCTAGTCTATTAGCCCCTGCTTCAATCATTTTTTTAGCAGTCTCTAAGTCTCTAATTCCTCCTGAAGCTTTTATTCCTAGTTTATCTCCTACAACCTTTTTCATAAGTTTTACATCTTCTACAGTAGCTCCAGATGCAGAAAATCCTGTGGAAGTCTTAACAAAATCTGCTCCTGACTCCATAGCTAATTCACAAACCTTTACTTTTTCTTCATTATTTAAGAAACTTGTCTCTATAATAACTTTAACTAAAGCTTTTCCCTTTGCTGCCTCTACTACTGCTTCAATATCTTCTTTAACAGTAGAATAATCTTTGGACTTTAGAGCCGCAATATTAATAACCATATCAACTTCATCGCATCCATTTTCTATGGCATTTTTGGCTTCAAAAGCTTTTGTCTGACTAGTGTTTGCTCCTAAAGGAAAACCTATAACTGTTGCTATCTTAACTTTTGAATCTTTTAATAGTTTTTTACATAACTTTACATAATAAGGATTTATACACACTGCTGCAAATCCATATTCTTTAGCTTCCTTGCAAAGTTTTTCTACCATTTCCTCAGTAGCATCTGGCTTTAAGATAGTATGATCTATAATTCCTAAAACTTCATTCATTTAAATCCTCCTAGCCTATTTTTATTAACTCTACTAAATCCCCATTTTTGGCTCCTGAAGCATTTCCTTCTTCAACATCTACATGCATTTCAAGGGCATATTTATCTGAAACTCTAACTAAAACATTTTCAAAAATTAAACCTCTAGGTCCATCTAATCTAATATTCACTATATCATTATCAGCTACTCCAAATTCTTCTGCATCTTTAGTATTCATATGAATATGTCTTGCTGCAACTATTGCTCCTTCTTTTACTTCAACTTCTCCCTTAGGTCCTACTATTTTTACACCTGGAGTTCCTTCTATGTCACCTGAATTTTTAATCATTGGTTTTATACCTAGTGTAAAAGCATCAGAAACAGAAAGCTCAAGCTGAGTATTAGGTCTTACAGGTCCTAAAATTCTTACTCCATTTATGCTTTTTTTCGGTCCTACTATTTGTACTCTTTCATCACAAGCATATTGTCCTGGTTGAGATAAATCCTTAATTTTATTTAGTTCATACCCTTGTCCAAATAATATATCTAAATCCTCCTTACTTACATGTATATGACGATTTGATAGTGCTATTGGTAATTCTTTTTTCATTTTTATTCCTCCTTAAATTTACATAAAATACATATTTATTAAAATATATTTTTATATCCAAACTCTATTATAGAACTTTAAACTATATAAATCAAAATTATTATCTTTTAATTTTATAATAAGCTATAACTACTCTATATAAAAGACTTCTACTTTTGAAGGTAGAAGTCTTTTATTTCTAAAATGTTACTTCCTATTTCATGTAATTCTTTTTTTATATCTAATCGTTTTTTTATAGGACTATTATCTGTATTAGATACAAAATAATTACCCTTATAATTTGCATTTATTGCTTTAAAAAAATAATTCATCACATATACAGCACCAGTAAATTGATCTAGTGTAAAAGGCGCCCCACCAGTAGATAGAAATATACCTATTCTATCTTCTGTTCTTTTATATTCCTTTTTCAGTGAATACTTAAGTGACCAATACCTTTGACATCTATCTATCATATTCTTAGTCATGCCATTTACAGAATTAAAATAAATTGGTGCAGCAAGTACTATTATATCACTATTGTCAAATTCCCTATAAATTTCATCCATATCATCATCAATAATACATAAACCTGACTTACCACAGCATTCACAACCTGTACAAGGATTGATTTTTTTATCTTTTAAATATATTTTATTTATCTCATAATCTTTATCTTCTATTCCGTCTAATAAATAATCCAATAATTCATCAGTGTTTTTACCTTTTCTTGGACTACCCATCAAAGCCATTACCTTCTTCATTTTAATCTCTCCTAAGCTAAAGCAACACGCTTTAGTTGTTTTATTAATAAGTTTATAATAAAACTTTGTAATGGTATATTTAATAATGCTGCTATTACCCTACCTGGGAATAAGACCATAAATCCTTTTCCAAATAATCTTGATAGCCAGATTGTATTCAACCCTAAAGATATGATTACAATAGATACTAAAACAGTTAAGAATATTCTCTGACCAGTAAAAGGATTTGTATTTTTGGCTTTAAATTTAAAATACATTCCAAAAATACCTGGTATTACACCCCACAATACTGAACTAAGTGTAAATCCAGGATGAAATGCACCCTGTGAATTAACAGTAATACCTATTACATCAGCAGCTAAACCACTTATACCTCCTAATACTGGACCAAATAATAAACCACTAATCATAAGCGGAATCTCACCAAAACTAATTCTAATTGTTGGTAAGCCAGCTATAGGAATAAAGAAATATAAAAACCTTGTCATAACTATGGAAATAGCTACTAAAAAACCAGCCTGTACAAGATTTTTTGTATTGACTGTACTTTTATTCATTTTAAATCCTCCTCTCTTTTGTTATTGACAGTAACTGTCACACTAAAGATAGGGGATACTTTAATGTTCAGCGGATGCGGTAAAGAATCGCAAATTATCATTCTTCGTCTAAAGGCAACTTCCCATCCTTTAACACTTGACGCTCTTTACCTACTCTGTCTATTTGATATATACTTTGTATTATACCCTATTGTCCTCGTCAAGTAAACTCTCCTTATCCTTTTTCTTCATATATTCTATTATTTTATAACTTCCAATAAAGCTAGCTACTATAAATGTAATTATAGACATGATTTTATAATAATTTCTATAAACGGTAAACCGAGAAGTTATTATAAATATAATAGTTAAAAAATATAGTCTTCTTACCTTTCCCTTAGCATAAGGATTAATACTTTCCTTTAAATCCTCCTTTTTTTCCTTATATCCTTTTATTATATAGTCTTCTATATCCTCATCAGGTGAAAGTACTTTTTCCTCCTCTAATTTTAGTTTATAATCTGCTTTTATCTTTTCTATTTTTTTATTTCTTTCTTTTATAGCTATTTTTTTAAGAACAAAACTAGCATAAGAAATAATTATAATTCCTAATATAGATGAAATTATAAAATTACCTATAATTTTATACAAAAATACAATGGATAAAACAAAAACTACTAAGATTATAGATATTTTATCAAAAATGTCTGCCCTAGTAGTTTTACCTCTTTTTATTTGTTTTGTATAAAAGTTATTTAATAACCTTTGTCTTTCCTTTTCATCTAAAGCTTCTTTTTTGTGAGTTTTTTCTTTTTTCATAATTATCTTTTCCCTTCTTCATAGTAATGTAGCCTATAAACTGTATTATTGACACAAAACTAATAAAAGATACTATTATTCTTCTTGCTATTGTCATAAAGAATTCCTCTGGTAACATTTGAATCAATAAATCAGTTTTAGGATTCAATAGCCATAAATCATTAGAAAAAAATATATGATGGAACAATGTAAAATATTTATTAAAATCAAAATATATCATTAGAAATAACATACCCAGAAATATCCAATTTATAAACAAACCTAATACAATGCTTTTTATCCACTTGTTTCCTTTCCCTATTAAAAGCATTGCTATTGAAACTCCTGACAAAAAAATAAAAATATTCTTTAGTTTAAAAGCAATTTTAAATAATTTTTGTACATCTTCCATGTGCAATATTTCTCTTTTATTGAAATTTTCTTGTAAAACTTCTACCCCTGCATCATCTTTTAAATAAGTAAATAAATCCTTAGTTATAGCTTCTAATTCTTTTTCATTTTTATCTGTTAGCTCTTTAATCCTATATTTTTCATAGGACTTCATGTAAAAATCCATATTAAATGTGAACTTTTCTACAGCTAGTAAAAGACACAATCCAGATAAAGATATAACTAATAATACTATAAATATCCTTTTCAAAATTTCTCCTCCAAATTATATATTAAACATATAAAATATAAGGGCCAGTAGAAAATATACTTTCCACTGGCCCTTATGAGTTTTAATTCATAGCTCTTTCAAGTTTTTCTAAATGCTTTATAGGAAACACAGATAAAAGCTCTTTATATTGCTCTACAGATAGACCTTGTACACTAGTATATATTTCTATTTTTGTATCTATATCAGCAGAAATAAATCTATCCTTTATTTCATAAAAACTATCATTAGACTCCATAAGTTACCTCCTCATAATATCTCTATAAGAATATTATGTTTCATGTAAATATATTTATACATAATAAAAAACATTTACATATAAAGAAGTTATAAAAATATTAAAAGGATTAAAATTTTTAAGTTTTTAATCCTTTTATAAATTATTAATTAAAATCTATTTTAGTCTTCAAATGCCTCTTTAACTTTCCACTTTTTCCATACATTTCCTACTAATTCTGGACCTGGTTTTAAAGTAGTTTTACCTGGTTTCCAACCTGACGGAGTAACTTCCCCACCTTTTGTTTCTCTAACTAGTTGAAATGCCTTTATCTGTCTTAAAGCTTCTGAAACATTTCTTCCAACTGGTGGTGTAAGAACTTCAAATGCTTGAACTATTCCATCTGGATCTATGATAAATCTACCCCTAGTATCTACTCCACCGTCTTCATCATATACTCCGTACATTTTACCTATCTTTCCACCTCCATCAGATAACATTGGATAAGGAATATCCTTGTTTATTATCTTAGAAAGTTCATTTTCATTCCATATTTTATGAACAAATGGTGAATCTACACTCATTGATAATACTTCTACTCCTAAATCTTGAAATTCTGAATACTTTTCAGCAACTGCTGAAACTTCAGTAG
This sequence comes from uncultured Tissierellaceae bacterium, assembly GCA_964567475.1. Taxonomy (GTDB): domain Bacteria; phylum Bacillota; class Clostridia; order Tissierellales; family Tissierellaceae; genus CAZMMV01. The sequence continues at coordinate 10,341 of CAZMMV010000020.1, forward strand.
CTCAGACAAAAGTAAAATCTCCTGGATAGAAACATAATAATACCCATTTTCCTTTATAATCTTCTAAACTTACCTTTGTAAAGTCTCCATTATGAAATGCTTGTGCAGTAAAATTTGGTGCTGGTTTACCTACTTTTATCATTTGTTGACTCTCCTCCTTGATAGTAGCTTCTTTTACTTCTACATGCTTATCCTCAACTATGCTATTGTTACTAGCTCCACAACCTATTTTTATTTTTTTACTCATATATCCACCTCCAATATATTTTATCTATCTGCCTTTTAGTATAGATATTATCTATACTATATATACCTTAATAGATAAACTTAAAACATTTATCTATATTTGTCCCATAAAAGATTGTACTGTAAATGAAACTACTACTACCAAAGTAGAAATCAGAAATCCATGTAACATTGGTAAAAATCCGGACTTAGATACTTCTTTGAAATTAGTATTCAATCCTATCGATGCCAAGGCCATAACCATTAAAAACTTACTTACAGTAGCTATTTTATTGCTTGATTCTACTGATATAAATCCTAAACTTTTCATACTAACCACAATTAAAAACATAATTATAAACCAAGGAAATATCTTTTTTATATCTACTTTTTGTTTTTCAGAACTTCCTTTAGCATTGTTTTTTAAATTCAACCTTTCATTTATATAAGAAAATATTAAAACTGCAGGTACAATTGATAGAGTTCTTGTTAATTTAACTATAAGAGAAAAATTTCCTGCAAGATCAGAAAATGCATATCCTGCTGCCACTACTGAAGATGTGTCATTGACTGCTGTTCCAGTCCAAAGTCCAAATCCTAAATCACTCATACCAAAATACTTTCCCGCAATAGGGAAAAATATAACCATTACTATATCAAATATAAATGTAGCTGATATGGCGTAGGCAATCTGATTATTTTCTGCATCTATAGTTGGAGCTATTGCAGCTATAGCTGACCCTCCACAAATACCAGTACCTGCAGAAATTAGTCCTGAAAGTTTCCAATCCATATGAAATAATTTTCCCAAATAATACCCACCTCCAAAAGCTGTTGCCAGTGTAAAGCACATTACAAACAAAGAATATTTTCCAACTTGTAATACTTGATTAAAACTAAGTGTTGCTCCCATTAGTATAATAGATAATTTTAATATTCTTTTAGATACAAACTTTGTTCCTTCTTCATATTTATTCTTTTTAGATACTAATGGATTAAATACCATGCCCAATAAAAGAGCAAAAACTCCAGCACTAATAAGTTTTCCTGGTATAAATTCACTTATAAGATTTGCTGCATAAGCTAAAAAAATTGTAATCATAATTCCTGGTAAGTACTTTTTAATATAATTCATTCAATCCACTCCTTTTATTTTCTGGCATTTCTACCATTACTATTGATTTTATATTCTTATTGATATAAAATCAAATTATCATTACTTATATAACTATAAGTAAAACTTATACTAGGAGGATTCAATGATTGACTTTAGATTAAAAACTTTTTTAACCCTTTGTAAAATATTAAACTATACTAAAACTGCAGAAATATTGCATATTACACAACCAGCAGTATCTCAACATATTAAATATTTAGAATCTGAATATAATGTTAAATTATTTAGTTACAAAAATAAAATTTTATCCCTTACAGATCCTGGGAAAATTCTATATGATTTTCTCTTAGCTATGGATGCTAGTTCTAAAAGAATCAAAGAAATCCTATCTGAGGTTGATAATAAAAATCATCCTATAATCTTTGGAACTACATTAACTATAGGTGAGTATACTATGAATAATTTACTTCCCAAACTATTAATAGATTATCCTGAATTAAATATTACAATGGATGTAGGAAATACACAAAATTTATTAAAAAAACTTAATAATGGGGATATTGATTTTGCAATACTAGAGGGACATTTTGATAAATCCAAGTATGAAACTTACTTTTTTTCTCTAGAAGCTTTTATTGGAGTATGCTCTCCCCTTCATAGTTTCACAAATAAAGATGTATATTTTAAAGACATTTTTCAAGAAAAATTAATATTAAGAGAAAAAGGGTCTGGTACTAGAAATATTTTTGAACAAATACTATATGAGCATAATTTTACCATGAATAGTTTTAAACATATTATTGAGATTGCAAATATGTCCGTAATCAAAAATTTAGTTTCTAAAAACCTTGGTATTACATTTTTATATAGAGAAGCTGTAAAAGAAGAAATAAAAGAAGGTAAATTAGTTGAAATTAATTTAAGCGATTTTAAAGTAAATAGAGAATTTAATTTTGTGTTTTTAAAAGATAATTTACACCACAAAGAGTATAAAAAATGGTTTGATTATTTTTTATCTATTAAATAAAAAATGATAGCACCTTTTAATAGGCCTATCATTTTTATAATTAAATGTTATCAAAAAAAGATAATTGTTTTAAGTCTGAAGATATTAAATTTGATACTGTTAATCCAATCAATCTAATTTTAAATCTTATATCTATTTCATCTAGTAATTTAATTGCTATTTCATATATATCATCAAAAGAACTTATATGACTCATCAAGGTTCTACTTCTAGTCTGGGTTTTAAAATTTGCATCTTTAATTTTTAAGGTAATAGTTCTTCCATGTATTTTTTTATATTTTAATTCTTCTTCTAATTCTAAAGAAAAAACCCTTAAATATTCCTTAAGTTCTTCTATATCCTTTGTACTTTCTCTAAATGTACGTTCAATACCTAAGGATTTTCTTTCCCTAGTAGTATTTACTTCTCTATTATCTACTCCCCTTATCCTATAATAAATTTCTTTTCCCATCTTTCCTAAAAGTTCTACTAGAAATTCTTCTGAAAGTTGTAATAAATCTTCTATTTTATAAACTCCAATATTATTTAATCGTTTTGCAGACTTAGGACCTAATCCATGTACCTTGTTAATAGGTAATGGCAATAATATTGTTGGTATCATATCTTTAGATATTTGTGTAATTCCTGAGGGCTTGTTCCAGTCAGAAGCTAATTTAGCTAAAAACTTATTATAAGATAGGCCTACAGACATAGTTAAGCCAGTTTTATTTAAAACTTGTTCTTTTATACTTTCTACTAACTTTAAAGGCTCCATATCTATATATGAAATATCTAAATAAGCTTCATCTATGGAGACCCTTTCTATCAAATCTGTAAACTGATTTAATATATTAAAAACCTCTCTAGAAACTTCCTGATACCTTGCCATCCTTCCAGCTACATAACAAGCATGAGGACATTTCTTCTTTGCTATAAATATAGGCATAGCAGAATGAACACCATATTTCCTAGCTTCATAATTTGCTGTAGTTACTACTCCATGATTACTTGGACCTCCTACAATTACAGGAAGCCCCTTTAATTTAGGATTATCATGTTCTTCAACTGAAGCATAAAAGGCATCCATATCTACATGAATAATATTAAGTCTTTCTATGTCATTTGAACTTTTAATCTTCTTCACCTCTTTGTTACTTGCTAAGTATATTTTATCATATTATACACTTTTAATCTATTTAGCTAATCTACTTTTAAAAAATATAACCCAACTCAAAGTTAGGTTATATTATCGCTTCTTCTATTACTCCGCATGCAATTCTTTTACCTGAATTCCCAGCTGGTTGACTTCTATAGTCATCTGGGTTTTCATGAATTATTACTGATTTACCTATTATATCTTCTGGCCTAAATTTATCTGTGAAAAAAGTCACTCTCGCATATCCATCATTTGAAAACAATACTGGAAAATCCCCTGCATGATTACCATGAGGTTGATCTGTAGGATTGTAGTGACCTCCTGCTGACTCAAATGGATTATCAGGATTAGTTAACTGGCATAGGCCATTCTCATGTATATGAAAACCATGTGGCCCGATAGGCTCCTTATCCTTAGTAGCTGGAACATAATCAGGTAAACCCCAAACTTCTATATGAACTTCCGTAGCTTCTTCCAACTCATCAAAAAATATTATTCCTGTTAAATTTGGATATAGATTACCACCCTTTATCCTTGCATAAGCTTTAGTTCTATTTATATTACACATACAATCACCTCTCAACTATATAGTATGAATAGATGATTTAAGATGTGTTATATAAAAGTAAAAAGTTGAGAGCAAATTTGCTCTCAACTTTTTACTTTTATATATTTATTTATTAATTAAATTTTTAACATCTTCTAAAGATATATATAAACTTACGGGAGATACTACATTGTCATCTAAAGGATAATAAAATACTACAACTTTTGATCCTTTAAAGTATATTTCTTTCCCCTCGGCTTCAAAGTCCATATTTAATTGTTCCTTTGCCACATCTTGTAAAAGCTCTCCCAATTTTTCTTGTGATTCTTTATCATCTTTAAAATAATTTTCAAAATTTATTTCCTCGGCAATTTTTAAATCTAAATTTAAGCTTTTTATAAAAGTCCTTTCAGATTCTTCAAAATCAAAAGTTCCGTAAAAAATTATACTAATTTTTTCATCAGATAATAGGCTTATTTCATAGCCTAATTTTAAATCTTTATAAAGATCATTTTCCTTAATTTCTTTAATATATTCTTCAATTTTTGTATTTACTTGTTTTTCTAACTTTCCTTCTAAACCTACAATTTCTGGATATCTTATTTCTTTATTATCCTTGTCTACTAGATTTTCTATATGAACATCTGTATTTTCTACAAGGATTTTAACTGCTGTTCCTTGGGCTGGTAAACTCATTGTCATTATCTCTGGTAATACAGCTCTTACCTTTGTACCAACCTTCAGGTTTTCTACTTTAAATTCATTTCCAGCTTTATCAACTACTATTGTTTCATCTGATATATATAATAATATCTCATCTAATCCAGTAGTTTCTTCATTTCCAGCTACTAAAATCCTCTTATTCCCATCTAATTCTTCCACAGATTTTATAAAACCAGATAAAATCATTTCTTCCTTTTCTGGTGTTTCAACTTCTGATTTTATTTCATACCTTAATACATCTGTAAAAAACTCTACTGGTACGTAAGTTAATCCATCTTTAATTTCTGGCGCTTGGGCAAGTTTAAAAGGTGCTATTCTAGCAAAGAAATATGAATTTTCACCTATTTTAATAGAAGTCCATTGTGGACCACTTCCTACTTCTACACTTCTAGTTTCATCAATCCATTTAACTTCTAATCCTAAAATTTCTTCTGCTATTTCTCTTAAAGCTACCATTTTTGTTCCATCTTTATCATAACTTTTTATACTTGATAAATCTAATATTTTATCATCTTCTAGATTTTCTGATATAACTTCTTCATTTGAAAGCTTTTCTACATTTTTATCTGCTAATACAGTTGCTCCACTAACCATAATACTAAATGCTAAAGCACCTGATAATATTTGCTTTTTCAAAATAATCATCTCTCCTCTGTTATAAAATAATAAGCGTCAATAACTAATCTAATTTTGAAATTAAATCTAATTACTACTCTTACTTTATAATTAAGTTTACCATACTTTCAATGATTATTGTTGAATTTCAACATATTGTAATTAAATTGTAACTTACTATATTGCATTACTCCATCTTCCACATCTATCTCCAAAACAACCAATAGTATTATTATCTTGATTTATCTGAACTACCTCACATCTATTGGGACATTTCTTACATTCAAAACTAGTGGATTTAAACTCACTATCAGCTAGTTGAAATCCTTTAAACTTAGTCTGTCCTACTTTCTCTACAACTTCTCTAGCTATAATAGCAGCCCCTATACTTCCCATTACATTATAATTCTCAGGAATAAACACCTCAAAACCTAAAGCTTCTTCAAAAGAAGTCTTTATACCTATATTGGCAGCCACTCCACCCTGAAAAAATACTTTGGGTATGATTTCTTTTCCCTTCCCTATATTATTTAAATAATTTCTAACTAAGGCATTAGATAGGCCCTTTATAATATTATACTTATCATATCCTAGCTGTTGTTTATGTATCATGTCTGATTCGGCAAATACTGCACATCTACCAGCTATCCTTACTGGTGAATTTGATTTTAAAGCATAACTACCAAATTCTTCAATTGGTATTCCTAGTCTTTCTGCCTGCCTATCTAAAAAAGAACCTGTACCAGCAGCACATACTGTATTCATTGCAAAGTCAGTTACTACTCCATTTCTTAAAATTATTATTTTTGAATCTTGTCCTCCTATTTCTAATATGGTACTTACATCATTGTCAATATCTAAAGCTGCAACTGCATGGGCTGTTATTTCGTTCTTTACTGCATCCGCTCCTACTATTGTAGCGGCCACTTGTCTACCACTACCTGTAGTACCTACTGCTCCTATTTCTATATCTTTATATTTATCATATAAAATCTTAAAAGCTTTTTGCACTGAAATTATTGGACTACCTTTAGTTCTTATATATATCTTTTCAACTACATTCATATTCTCATTTAAAAGTACAAGATTTGTACTTACAGACCCTACATCAACACCTAGATAATGCATATTTTCTTCTCCTTTCAAGTAAATCTACAAAAGCTTCTATTCTAGTTATATATCCAGTTTCACCTGTCATTTCATCTACTACCAAGGACATTATAGGAAAATTCTTATCTCTTGATATAGTAGGTAATATTGACTTAGAAACTATTTCAGGCATACATCCCATTGGAAATATCTGAATGGCTCCATGATATCCACCTTCATAAGCTAATACTGCTTCTCCTATACATTCTCTAGCATATCCACCTATTTCTAAGGATAAATATTCTTTTGATGCCTTTTTTATATCAATACTATTTAATTTAACAGGAGACAAAGCAGCATTTTTTACCCACCAACTAAGGGTAAGACTCCTCTTAGTTGAAACTCCATAATCCATTAACTTATCTTGAATATATAGATTAGCAAAAGGCTCAATTACAGTATAAATTTCTCCTATAATAGCAATTTTAATTGGATTTTTAGTATTATCTAAGGATATATTATCTATCTTTTCTTTGTATTTCCTCAATATTTTTAACATAGACTTAGAATTATCTTGCATTAAGGATTGTATTTTACTAGCTCGTAAAATCTTCTTACATTCTCCCTTGTTTTTCTCATATCCAGCTAAATAATAGGCCCTTTCCTCTATATAATCCATTATATTTATAACTTTTAAGGCATCTAACAATGAGCTTACTTGTTTTCTTTTACTTACAGTACTTTTTATTGTTATAGTTTTAATTCTATTTAGCAATTCTTTGATACCAATATCCTGTGGCAGATCAATTACAATAAATTCCATGTCATGACCTAGCTTTTTCATTAAATTCATCTGTAGTTCACAATATTCACCAAACCTACAAGGTCCACAACTTCCTGGCAAAATAATAGTATTTGCTCCCTTTTCTATTGCTTGTATATAATTTCCTATCATAATTTTATAAGGCAAGCACATTTCTTCTGGTGAATATGTGGAACCTATTTCTAAAGCAGATACATTATTAAGAGGAGGCATTACATATGGAATATCCAATCCACTAAATAAAGCCTTTGCAGCCAAGTATGAGTTTCCTAAATGAGGTGCTGTTATTTTCATTTCAAACTCCTTTCTAGCATATCAACAAATGCTTCTATCCTTGTATTTAATCCTACTTCTCCTGTATGTTCGTCTAGTTTTATTACCATTAAAGGAAATAATCCAATCTTATCCCTTATTAGTTGAATAATTATAGAATCTATTCCACATGCAAAAGAAGATATATATATAATTCCTTTAACATCTCCCTTTTTTACACTATTTAAAGCAAAACCATAAGATGTCTTAGCAAATGTCCAAAATGGTCTTTTATATAATTCTCTAGCTTCTTTTTCTATTAAGGACCTTTTTACACTTTCTTCAGTTACAACACCTACTTCTAACTGATTTAACTTTTTAACTATATTCATATTAGTAAAATTATCATATATATTATATGGATGTCCTACTAATGCTACTTTTGTATTATATTCTTGACTTTTTATTCCTGGTTTAAACTTATTTTGTTTCTTTAATGCCAAATTAAATGATTTTTTTATTTTACTTCTATCATTAGTTATCTCCCTTCCAGCTTTTTTTGCCCATTTATAAAGACCCCTATTAGAAGTATTATATATGGGTTCTGATATTATCTTTGGCATATTTGGTACGCTATTTACTACCATTTCAGGCAAACCACAGAACTTAGGACATATATACTCCCTTTTTTCTAATTGCATTATCCTAGGAATAAGAATAACATCTGCCTTTTCACTTATAGAAGCTACATGCCCATGAAAAATTTTAACTGGTAAGCATGCATCATCCACACAAAATTTTGCGCCTAAATTTAAGATCTCCTTATTAGTATCCTCAGAGCTTACTATCTCAGATCCTAACTCTTTAAAAAAGCTTTCAAAAAAAACATTATATTTACAATGTAAAAGTCCCTTAGGTATTCCTACTATCATTTTTTTCTCCTTTCTAACTAAGATTACATCATCATATTATTGCCATATTATCCTCATATATTCTTATATGTTTAAATATGTATTTATTTAAACATATAAGAATGGATACAATAATAAATAAATTGATTTCAAAAGATCCTTAATAGTAGTAGCTAAAGGAGATGATTATTATTAGTAGATTTGAAGTAACCTATAATAGGTTTTTAAAAAACCTTTTTAAAATCTTAAACCCTCTAAAAAAAACTATCATAGATACCCAATGTCAAGTTCATAAATATATAAACGAAAGCTCAATAGAGTTATTAAGTAAATACAATTATAATGATGAATATGATTTTTTTTACTCTTATTTATCTGATATGAATCAAGGAACAGTATGGGTTGATCAAGATTTCAATAGCTCAAACCATTTTTATAATCCAGATAAAAAGAGAGGATTATATGGAAGGAAAAATGCCCTAGACCTTGCAGTAGAATACTATGAAAATTCATTAAAACTATGGAGCTTAGGAAATAAAAATAAATCTTTATTTTATTTTAGTGCTGGTATTCATATAATACAGGACCTAACAATTCCCCAACACGCTAATATAAAATTATTAGATAATCATAGACAGTATGAAAACTATATAAAAAGAACCTATTATAATGTAGAGAATTTTAAAACAGAAAAAAGACCATATATATTAGAATCCATTAAAGATTATGCTATATTTAACTCTAAAATTGCCATAAAAGTATATAAAAATTTAAAAGACATTAAAAACAATGAAGATAGATATTATAAAATAGCAAAATGTACAATCCCCCTTGCTATCAGAACATCTGCAGGCGCCATGTTAATGTTTTATAAGCAAGTGAATTAAATACCATGTGAAGAAAAGCTTAAAAAATTCTCATTTAAATATACAAAAAAATTAATGCCAAATTAATTTCCTACGAAATTAGTTTGGCATTAATTTTATATTATAAAATTTTATAGCATAGATGATAATACATGAACTTTAGATAATATTCCTTTTAAGTTGTTGTCTTCATCTACAACAGCTATTGGAAATCTAGCTTCAGTAGCCAAATTCATAATATCACTTAATAAAGCATCTGGGCTTGTTGTTATTATATCTTCTATTAATACATTTGAAATATTTAATCCTTCTTTAGCAGCCCTTATAGCATCATCTACTGTTATTACACCTCGTAGTTTTGTTTTATCTGAAACTACATAGGCACTAGATACACCATTTTCTTTCATCATTCCAATTGCCATATTAGGATTGTCTGTTAAACGGATCATACTATTAGGTCTTATCATTACATTACGAACACTTATAACCTTTGTTTTATCAGCACTATCTATAAATTGTTTAACATAATCAGTAGCCGGATTGGAACTCATTCTTTCAGGTGTATCAACCTGTATAATTTCTCCATCCTTCATTATAGCAACTCTATCTCCTATTTTAAATGCTTCATTTATATCATGAGTTATAAAAACTATTGTCTTATCAAGTTTCTTTTGTATAGTTAATAACTCAAATTGCATATCTTGTCTAACTAGAGGATCTAGTGCAGAGAAAGGTTCATCCATCAACAAAATTTCAGGATCATTTGCAAGTGCTCTTGCAATGCCTACTCTTTGTTTCATACCTCCAGAAAGGCTAGAAATAGGTTCGTTTTCTAAACCCTTTAATCCCACCATAGAAATCATTTCCTGGGCCTTTTTGTGACGTTCTTCTTTGGAAATTCCCTTTACTTCAAGTCCATACTCTACATTTCCTACAACATTCCTATGATTCATTAAACCAAAACTTTGAAATACCATAGAAACTTTATTTCTTCTATAATCATTTAATTCTTTTTTATTAAATTTTCCTATATCTTTATCTTTATAAAACACACTGCCTGATGTTGGCTCATTTAACATATTTAAACACCTAACTAAAGTAGATTTACCAGAACCAGATAATCCTATAATAACAAAGACTTCTCCTTCTTTAACATCTAAAGAAACATCCCATAATGCTAGTGTGACTTTAGTCTTATCATATATTTCATCTTTATTTAATCCTTTTTCTTTTAACTTTCTAGCTTCTTTTTTATCACTACCATAAAGCTTTGAAAGCCCTTTCATTCTTAATAAAGTCTTATTATTCTCCATCAGAAGTCACCTCATTACCTTTACCTAAACCTTGAGTTATTCTATCTAATATTACTGCAATGATAACTACTGAAATTCCTGATACAAGACCTCTTCCCATTTCTATACGGTTAACACTTATCAATACTTCCAATCCAAGACCTGTAGTACCAATCATAGAAGTCGTAACTACCATAGCCATAGCCATCATAATCGTTTGATTTACTCCTGTCATAATGGTAGGTAGAGCTTGTGGTATCTGAACTTTTATCATAGATTGAAGCCAAGTCGAGCCAAATGACATAGAAGCTTCTACAACTTCCTCATCTATTTGTCGTATTCCATGACTTGTAAGTCTTATCATAGGTACTATTGCATATATAGTAGTAGCTATGACTGCTGGTGCATTACCTAATCCAAAAAATAAAAGTGCAGGTATTAAGTATACAAATACAGGCATCGTCTGCATAGTGTCTAATATAGGTCTAAATATCCTATTTGCTATTTCACTAGATGATATTAATATCCCTAAGGGAAATCCTAATATCAATGATATTATTACCGATGCAATAACGATAGATAGTGTTATATACATATGGCTCCAAAATCCAACTACACCTATTCCAAATAATAAGGCACCATATAATAAGCCCTTACTAAATTTTTCAGTTATTTTCCATGTTATAATTATTACAAATAATATTAGTACAAACCATGGAATAATTTCTAATATAGAATGTACACCATTTACAAACCCACCAAGAAATGATCTAATAGCACCAAAGAAAGCATCATGTTTAATACTAAAATTCCGCACAGCTTCATCAATGGATTTAGTGTTGATTTCATAAACAAAGGGAAAATTAAATATCCAATCTGTATTCATATAATCCCTCCTATTTTAAATATTCTCTTAGAATTTTGGCATCTTTTTCATTTAACCATTCATCAATTAAATTATCATTTTCCTTTAAAAACCATTCTGCCGTTTCTAAATAATCTGCTCCTGTCTCTTCCATAAATGCAAGAGCTTCAGAAGTTAATTGACTTGATGTTTCATAATTTTTTAGAAATTCTATTACTTGTGAATTACCTTCTAAATCTAAAAAATCATTACTTACGCCAATAGTAACTCTTACAGGAGGCATTGCGCTTGCTCCATCCATATAATTGCTTTCATCATAAGCTTTGTCTTCCAATAAAACAAAATCATATTTACCCATCAACCAAGTTGGTTCCCAATAATATCCTACTACTGCCTCTCCCTTTTCATAAGCATTAGTTAAAGCAGATCCTAAAGCTGCTTCTGAACCTGGCCTAAAATATACAAAGCTTTCATCTAAACCATAATGCTTATATTTTCTTTCCATTATTTGATCTACTTCCCAACCAGGTATAGCACCATAAATTCTTCCCTTATCTGCATCATCATCATCTGGAAAAACTTCTGGATAGTTTTTTAAATCCCAAACATATTTTAAATCTGGAGCCATTGGTTTTATATCTCTTTCTTCATCACCTTCTATTACATATCTCGGTACATAAATACCTTGAAAATTATCATCAAAGTTTACACCTAATTCTTTAAATCTTCCGTCCTCTAAATCTTTTTCATAAGTTGGAATATTGTCAGTCCACTCTTCCATATGAACATCAACTTGACCACTCATTATACCCTCATGCATTACTGGAGTAGAACCAGATACTTCTTCCCAGCTGTATCCAAAAACTTCCTCTGCTATAGTACCAGCTACTGCATTATGGAACATAATACTATCCCAACCTGCATTTGCAAAGACAATATGTTTATTATCTTCTTTAGAATTTTCACCTGTGCAGGACGCTAAGGTCACAACAAATAATGTTAAAATTAAAACAATACTCGTTAATTTCTTTATTCTTTTAAATTTCTTCAAACTTACACCATCCTTTTATATTTTATAGTTTATAGTTTTTTAATTTCTAAGATTAGCTTTTAAAATACTCTAATCTTACCCGACTCAAAAACTATCCATCTTAACAAGTGTATCATACCTATTGCAAATGTGTCAAATTAGCCATCCTATAAAAATCACATAGATTACTAACAAAGCCTTATTTTTCAGTGTCTAGCTGTATTTGGACTTTTCTCTATTTATGATTGATTCCAATTTTTCTGTATACTTGAAAATAAGTAAAAAAATAAGCTTAATTGTAAAAACAATTAAGCTTATTTTTAAAAATTCTATTTAATTTCTCCTGCTTTAATCAAGGCAGTTTTAGCTATAAGAGGACCTACTAGTTCATAAATTACTGTAGATGCTAATATAATAGTTCTTATACTAGTACCTAATGAA
>CAZMMV010000021.1:0-23153 GCA_964567475.1 uncultured Tissierellaceae bacterium
CTCTATATCTTTTAATATATTATCTATATCTAACTTTTCATTTGGTTTTAATTTCATTAATTAACACCTTCCTTAAATATAGTCTCTACGTCATTCCACATTTTACCATCTACTAATTCTAAACCTACATCTCTTATTTCCATATTTTTTTCCTTAGCCAATCTATATACTATATGACCGGCTCCTTTTCCCATAAGTCCTCGATCTATTACTCCATCAACTATTGATTTAGCTTCAATACTGGAAAATCCCATCCTTAATAGAATAGATCTTTCAATTGAAGGACTTGTATTCTTTTTAGCTAAGTCTACTATAGGATCTATTAATTCTTCAGCTAATTTCCAAAATCTTTCCTCTAACTCTTTTTCACTTAAATCAGCTAAATGTTTTCTTCTTTCTTTAAAATCGTCTGTTCTTTCCATGTTCTCCCTCCATATCTATAAATTAAATAGTCTTAATAACTTACATTTAAATCATCTAAAGTTTTCTTAACAAATTCAATATTTGTTTTAGTCTCTTTTACTAAATACTCTAAATCTTCTTTAGTAGCCTTTTCTGCATTGGCATGTTTTACAGCATTTCTTATATATGATTTTCTTATTTTACTTAAGTCTAAGTCTGTTAATTTTACATATGATGGATCCTTTGGTAATACTATGTTCTTTCCAGGTACTTCATCTACTGGATCTCCAATTATTACTTCTATACCATTTTCTTTGGCAAAAGTAAGTTGAGGATTAATATGTTTTCCTGCTCCCGTATATTCTGTTTCCTGTACTACTATTATCTTGTCTTTATCCATTTCTTGAGCTATTCTAAAAGCTGCTACAAGAGATGTATTTCCCGCTGGTCCTCTTTCTAGACCTTCTATTTGTGCTAATAACTCAGTCATATAAAATACTGAGCCTTGATTCATAGTTACATATCTATCAAGATATCTAAGAGGTCTAGCAGCTGATCTAGGTACATCTGATCTGTCTGGCCATGTAGCAAATGGCATACCAAATCCAGTATGTCCTGTAGTAAATGATTTTTTATTAAATTGTTCATCTGAGGCCATATGTAGGCCTGTTAAATTAACACTAGCTGCTACTACTTGAGTATTTATAGCTTCAGCTTTTAAAAGTCCTCTAGCTGTACCTGTTAAATTTCCTCCACCTGCATTTGTAACTACAACTACATCAGGATCTTTTCCTTCTCTTTCTCTAAACTCCATAGATAATTCATATCCTAAAGTTTCAACTCCTGCTATTCCAAATGGTGTATATAGAGAAGCATTAAAGAATTCTGTTTCCTCTAATAATACAAGAAAACTATAAAACAACTCTGGTCCTACTGTAAGTTGTACAACTTCTGCTCCATAAGCTTCACATTTCCTTGCTTTTTCAATTATTTCTGGTTGCCCCTTGCCTTGAGAGTCATAACATTCCTGTACAATAATACATTTAAGTCCTTGCATTGCAGCTTGTGAAGCAACTGCAGCACCATAGTTACCTGACGTTGCAGCAATAACTCCTTTATATCCTAGTTTTTTAGCATGATAGCAAGCCGTAGCTGCTCTTCTTGCTTTAAAACTACCTGATGGATTACTAGCCTCATCCTTTAGAAAAATTCTAGCACCTTTTCCTTCTGGAGCAAATTTTCTTGCAAGCTTAGTTAAATTTCTTAATTCATATAGTGGAGTATTTCCTACTCCCGTTTTACTTTGTATTTCTTCTATTTCTTGAAGAGTATAACCAGTTTCTCTCATCATTTTTTCATAATCAAATTTTATATTACCTGATTCAAAACTATCGTAATCAATACCTACTGCTTTTTTCATTATTTCCTGTCTTCTTGACATAACTACCTCATAACTCATATCTTTACTCATCATTACTCACCATCCTTTGAAAGTAATTCCCTAGCTTGACGTCCTATATATAACAATTCTGGTACCGCTTTACCAAAATCATGTTCCCAATAAGGATTAATTTCTATCAAAGTTCCTTCGACAGTTCTTCCAATATATGTTTCAACTTTAACCTTATCACCTATTTTAGCTTCTTCATCTATTAAAAATCCCTTGTCCCACATTTCTAATGGCACATTTTGTGTATCTTCTGGAATGTTTGATGCTCTTTGTCCAACTTCTAATACAATGTTGTGAATTCTCACCCATTCTCCATGTTTAGCTTTCATATTTATACCTCCATTTTTATTCCTAGTCTTCTATACGTTCTCTCATGTCTCCCATAATAGCTCTTGGTACTGGTAAATCTATCATAGTTTTTAAACCTGGGCTTGCATTAATAATATGAGGAATCATATTAATTATCATAGCCATAGTTCCTATTCCACCAGGTACTTCTGGATTTATTGACATGTTAATATTTGGAACTCCTTCAATAGTTATATAATCTCCTGTTTTTTGTCCTTCTAATTGAGGTTCTACTTGTTGAGGATGCACCATTTCAATCTTTTGTTTTCCATCTACATATCCAAACCCTTTCATATTACATCCTGCAATGTCTCCAGCTTGTACTTCTGCATGAGGAGCCTTTCTATATACAGATGAAACAATAGGAGCTTTTGTAAGTTTAACATCATCACTTAATTTCCATCCTAATGAATCTGATATCATTCTAATTGATTCTGGAAAACCAACATGTCCTGCAAGTTTACCCTCTTCTAATCTTTTATTAAATTCAGCTACTGTATTGCCAACTCCTTGCTCATTCATTACTGCAGGTCCAAATGGTGATAAATCATTAACTCTCTCAGCTTTTATTTTATCAACATCTAAGCATGCTCCTGTTAATGTGATAACAAGTAAATCCATAATTAATCCTGGATTAATACCAGTTCCTAATATTGAAACACCATTAGCTTTAGCTATTTCATCTAACTCTTTAGCTAATTCTGGTTCTTGAGCCATTGGATAAGCCATTTCTTCTGCAGTTGAAATTACATTAATTTTATTTTCTAAGCACAGTTTTGCTTTATCAAAAACACCCTTAGTAAAAGAGTCTGTGGCTATAATAACTACATCAGCTGCTTTTTCTTTTATTGTATCTTCAGCAGACTTTACAATAACTTCTCTTTTATCTCCTTTTTCTGTATCTAAAAACTCATATAAACTCTTTCCTAATTTAGGCTCTATATCAATAGCACCTACAATTTCTACACCTTGCTTTTTAAGTAGAGCATCTGCCATACCTTGACCCATAACACCTACGCCCCACATGATTACCTTTATATTTTCTTTTCTCATTTCAGCACCTCCATGAATTTTTAAAAAATTTAATTTACTTCTCATATATTTATAGTTGCAATTTTTATGCCAAGCCTGTCCTTTTTTAGTAAATATAGCTTTTTCATTGATTTTTATATGAATTTAAATGATTTTCTTCATTTTTTTGGATTTTTATATTAATTTTATAAGAAAAATCTAACTTTTCCATAAAGTTTAACAATTGAAATAAGTAATAGTGCAATAATATTTGCACACGGGGCAAATATTATTGCACTATTATTTTATATTTTTTCAATTTATGTTGTAATGTTTGCCTTTTTATACCTAGAATTCTAGAAGTCTTAGATATATTATGTTGATTTTGAGTTAAGATATCCAGTATCATTTCTTTTTCAATTTCACTTATAACTTCTGGTAAACTTTTACCTTCATCTTGAAATATTGATTTATTTTTTAGAGATTTATCCTCTATTAAATAAAGAGAAGACATAAAATCTTCTTTTTGTAATATATTTTTATCTTCATCAGCTATATTTATAGCTCCTTCTATAACATTAGATAATTCCCTTACATTTCCAGGCCAATTATATTGTAAGAATAGCTCTAAAATATCTTTAGAAACATACTTTATGTTTTTATCTAAAATAACTCTATATTTATTTATAAAATGTTTGGTTAATATAGGTATGTCCTTTTTTCTTTCTCTTAATGGAGGTATTGATATGAAAATTACATTTAATCTGTAAAATAAATCCTTCCTCAATGTATTATTTTTTATACTTTCTGTAGGTTTTTCATTTGTAGTAGCAATTATTCTCACATCAATTGGAATATCTTTTTTACCACCTACTCGTCTTATATATCCTTCTTGTAGCACCCTAAGCAATTTAGCTTGTAAAGATAATGACATTGAATTTATTTCATCTAACATTAATGTCCCACCATTGGCTTGTTCAAAGATGCCTTCCCTTTCAATAGCCCCCGTAAATCCTCCCTTTTCTGTTCCAAATAATATTCCCTCCAAAAGAGATTCTGGAATAGCTGCGCAGTTTTGAGCTATAAAAGGTTTATTATTTCTTATCCCACCATAATGAATACTTTGAGCAAATAATTCTTTTCCTGTTCCTGTATCGCCATATATTAATACTGAGGAAGTTGAATTACTAGCCTTTTTAGCAAGCTTTTTTAACAAAGAGATTCCTTTATCTTCACCTATAATATCACTGAAACTATATCTTTTGATTTTATATTTTTGATTTTTTTTATCAATACTTTGATTAGAGTTATAAAGTTTTAGCTTGCTTTGTAAATCTATTAATTGATCTGATAAATTTCTTATATTGCTAATATCCTTAGCAATTTCTAATGCTCCAAAAATCTTTTTATTGTGAATAAGAGGTATAGTTGAATTAATAGTAGTAATTTTTTCTCCCTTAAAATTTAAATATATTTGAGTTCTATTTAAAATAGATGTTTCTCCTTGAAGAACTTTTATTAGAGTAGATGTTTCTTGATTCAAGCTAGGAAATATTGCTAATAGATCTTTTCCTACTACTTGATTTGATTCTAATCCTTCTAATTTAGCCATAACTTCATTGTAAATTATAGTTTTTCTATCCTTATCTATTACATGAACTCCCATATCGCTATACTGCAAAATATTTTGCATCACAATTTTATTATAATCAATTTTAACCAATTATATCATCCTTTGTTATTTCTTTAATACTATAGCCCCTACCATCCTATTTCTTGTTCCATTTTCTTTTCTATAAGAATAAAGAGTATCAATATTACAGGAAGTACAAAATTCACTGGAAATTATATTTTCTTTTCTAATACCAATAGCTAATAAATTTTCTTTATTAGCTTGCCAAAGATTTAAATATATTTTATTTTCTTTATTAATTAAAATATTTGGCTTATTTGAAAAATTCTTTTCAAATAAAGATGCCACATCTTCTTGTATTTCATAACAACAAGGACCTATGGATGGCCCTATAGCTACTACTATATCTTCCAATTCACAAGAATACTCCTCTTTCATTTTTGAAACCATAGTTTTACAAATATTGTTTAAGGTTCCTTTCCAACCTCCATGTGCTAGTCCTATTACTCCTTTATTTTTATCATAAAAATAAATAGCTACACAGTCAGCATGATATGTAGATAATACTATGTTTTTTTTATTAGTTATTAAACCATCATATTCTTCATTAGAAACTAATCTTTTATCTTGGTTTTTTATTGTTTTTACATTTATTCCATGTACTTGCTTTACACTATAAATGTTTTCTATAGAACTATTAAGTATCTGACTTACATTATAAAGTAGCTTATCTTGCTCCCATCCAATTCTAGTGGAAAATAAATGAGTCATATGATTATCTATATTAAAGTCTTTTATTTGATAATATAATTTATTGTTTTTAATTTTTCTTATAATTTTCATCTAAATCTCCTAATAATTATTTTATTCATTTAAGAGTTTTTTTAATTCTTCCATAAAAGTATTTAAATCTTTAAATTGTCTATATACAGAAGCAAATCTCACATAGGCTACTTCATCTATATCTTTTAATTTATTCATTACCATTTCTCCAATTACAACGGATGTTACTTCCTTTTCTAAAGAATTGGATAAATTAGTCTCAATATCATCAACTAAATTTTCAATTTCACTAACTGAAACTGGTCGTTTTTCACAAGCTTTAATTATACCGTTTAGAAGTTTATTTCTATCATAAGACTCCCTAATACCATCTTTTTTTACAACTATTAAAGGTATTTTTTCAATTTTTTCATAAGTAGTAAACCGCCTGCTGCATTTTATACATTCTCTTCTTCTTCTAATAACTTGTCCTTCTTCAGTAGGTCTAGAATCCACTACCTTTGAGTCATAATAAGAACAATATGGACATTTCATTTTATCACCTTCTTTTGTTTTGTACACTATTATTATATTATAATAATATAGAAAAGTCTAATTAGACATTATCTTTGTCATAGTCTACAAGTATTGTATCCTTACCTATTTTAGTTACATCATCCCAATATATAACCACATCTTCACTTTTACCAAATAAACTTAGTAATTTACTAGTTCTTGCTATAATTATACCCACTACTATACCTTTATCTAAATCCAGCTCAAAATCATAAACATATCCCATTCTCTCCCCATTGTTTATATTTATTATCTCTTTTTCTCTTATTTCTGATAATTTTAACATAGTTCCACCTCTTTCTATAAATATGCCTATACTCTATATATAGCAAAACTACATTTAAATATGACTAAAGTTTTATCAAAAAATTAAAAGACTTGAAAAAGTATTTAATAATCTCAATATACCTTTCAAGTCTTAATTATGATTTATCTTTTATACATATTTTCGCATTTGCTTCAATGCATTCTTCTCAAGTCTAGATACCTGCGCTTGAGAAATACCAATTTCATCTGCCACCTCCATTTGGGTTCTACCTTTAAAAAACCTTAGTTTTAAAATTTGTTTTTCCCTGTTATTTAATTTTTCTAATGCTTCTTTTAATGCTATTTCACGTAACCAAATCTCATCTTCTGCTTTATCATCCTTTACTTGGTCCATTACAAAAACTGCATCGCCACTATCATAGAAAATCGGCTCAAATAATGATATAGGTTCTTGAATAGCTTCTAATGCAAATACAATATCTTCTTTAGGTATATTCAACTCTTCTGCTATTTCATAGATTGTTGGTTCTTTAGAATGCCTAAATATCAATTGTTCTCTAGCTTGTAAAGCTTTATAAGCAATATCCCTAAGAGATCTTGAAACTCTGATTGAATTGTTATCTCTTAAATACCTTCTAATTTCTCCTATAATCATAGGTACCGCATAGGTAGAAAATCTAACATTTTGACTTAAATCAAAGTTATCAATAGCTTTTATAAGACCTATACATCCTATTTGAAATAAATCATCAACTGGCTCTCCTCTTCTATTAAATCTTTTAATTATACTTAAAACTAATCTTAAATTTCCTTGTATAAATTCTTCTCTAGCTTCTAAATCTCCAGCCTTTATCTTAACAAATAACCTTTGCATTTCCTCATTTGTTAAGACTGGGAGCTTTGAGGTATTAACTCCACATATCTCTACTTTAGATGTATGTTGCATAATAAGCTTTCATCCTTTCTGATATATTGCCCCCTTACTATAAAATTATTACCTCTAATAGATTTTTTATTCAATGAACATAAAGTTTATCTTAAAAACTATATTAACTTTATCATTTCTTTTTTTAGTCTTTTAATTATTCTTTTTTCCAATCTTGATATATAAGATTGTGATATACCCAAAAGATCAGCTACTTCTTTCTGAGTCTTTCCTTCCCCGTCTTTTAAACCAAATCTCAATTCTACTATTACTCTTTCTCTATCAGAAAGTTTTTCTATAATCTGTTTTAATAAAGTCTTATCTACTTCAGCCTCAATATCTTTAAATATGCTATCTCCATCTGTACCAAGAATATCTGATAAAAGCAGCTCATTGCCATCCCAATCTACATTCAATGGCTCATCTAAGGATATTTCCGATCTTAATTTGTTAGTTCGCCTTAAATACATTAATATTTCATTTTCAATACATTTAGATGCATAAGTAGCCAATTTAATTTTTTTATCAGGATCAAAAGTATTTACTGCTTTTATAAGACCTATGGTGCCTATTGAAATAAGATCTTCTATAGCTATTTTAGTGTTATCAAATTTCCTAGCTATATAAACTACTAATCTTAAATTTCTTTCTATTAATACATTTTTCACACTTTCCTCTGTTTTTAATAAAGATAAATAATATAATTCTTCTTCTGGTTTAAGAGGTGGAGGCAAGACTTCACCACTACCAATATAGTGAACTTCTTTAACAAATCCTATTTTTTCTAAAAGTTTATATACTATTATTTTAAGTCTTATTTTGATTTTAATTAACATTTTCTACTTCCCCCTTATTTATTATTTGCAAATTTAACAACCCATTATACTCTTCTTCATTAGATAATCTTCCGTTATAAATACCTATAATAAGTTCTTCATATGTATATTCTTTTAATTCATAAGAAACCATAATATAGTCTGGCTTGAAACCAATTAATATACCGTTTTTTAATCCTACTGACTTAAAAGGTATTAGACTAATATTTATACTATCTTTTAAATCATCCATCACTCTTTCTAAAGCAATATAATTATTTTCACTATTTGTTTCAAATACTTTTTTGAAATCTTCTGGTAATAATTCTTTTATAGTATTATATTCAACTATATAGACTGGTAATTTAGATAAAGGTTCAATCAAAGAATTTCCAGTATCTAGTAATGCAATCATGGAAATACTTTGATTTTTAAATCCTATACTTACATTTAAAAGTTCTCTTTCCCGTAATACCTTTTCATGATAATATTCAATAATGTTTTTTATCATTATCCCTCCTAATATTACTCCCATTATTAAATATTTAATTGAAAATCCCCCTAAAGCTCCTTTTTCTTTTGAAAAATATATATTCCAATCTATATTAAAAAAATATGCTCCTATACTAGCTCCAGCAAAAATAAAAGATACTAGGTAAAATCCAGACAATTGCTTAATATATAAACTTTTAGATTTTGCATTAAAAACTAATTTAATAGTTATGGCTGATATAAAAAATTTCATATAAAATTTTGATATAAATAATAATCGAGGAAAAAAAAATACAAAAGGATAAAAGGCTAATATAATAGCTGTAATTATTATTCTCTTATTTGAAACTTTTGTTTTTGTTATTAACTTAGTTATTTGCAATATAATATAATTTATAATTAAATTTTCAATATATAAGTATTCAGCAATTACATACAATAAAGTTTCCCCCTATATTTTATAATATCTATACTTATAGTATAAAACATAAACCCTATTTATTTTGTCATACTTTGGAGCAATAAAAAAAGTGTATCTCGTCAAAAGATACACTTTTTTTTATTAATTTATTTTTTATCTCTACTTTTATCTCTTCTTCTAAGAAATATAGGAATGTCTAATTCCTCTTCTTCATCCAGTGAAACTTCTCCTTCTTCACTTAAATCTTCCTCATTATTTAGATCGCTTTTATTTGATTTTTCTTCATTTACTGACACATTACTAATGTCAAAGCCTGTCGCAATAACAGTTATTTTTATTTCTTCTTTTAAATCTTCATCAATTCCTGCACCAAAAATAATGTTTGCATCCTTATCTACTGATGATCTTATTAAATCTGCTGCTTCATTAACTTCAAATATTCCTAAATCTTCTCCACCAGTAATATTTAATAATACTGACTTGGCACCTTCAATTGAAGTTTCTAATAATGGTGATTGTATAGCTTGTTTTGCTGCATCTGTAGCCCTATTATCTCCAGTAGCCATACCTATACCCATATGTGCTATACCTTTGTCTGCCATAATTGTTTTTACGTCGGCAAAGTCCAAGTTTATTAAATTTGGTACAGCTATTAAATCAGAAATACCTTGTATACCTTGTTTAAGAACCTCATCTGCCATAATAAAAGCTTCTACCATAGTAGTCTTTTTATCCGCTATTTGAAGTAATCTATCATTGGGAATTATAACTAATGTATCCACTTTATCTTTTAACGCACTTATACCTTGACTAGCATGTTTTAACCTTTTAGGACCCTCAAACATAAAAGGTTTAGTTACAACTCCTACTGTTAAAATTCCTAGCTCCTTTGCTATTTCAGCTACTACAGGAGCAGCACCAGTACCTGTCCCACCACCCATACCAGCAGTTATAAATATCATATCTGCTCCCTTTATGGATTCTAATATCTCATTTCTATTTTCCTCTGCAGCCTTTGATCCAATTTCCGGATTTGCACCTGCCCCTAAACCCTTGGTCAGCTTCTCACCTATTTGTAATTTTATTTCTGCCCTTGATGAATATAAGGCTTGTCTATCTGTATTCATAGCAATAAAATCAATCCCACGCAAACCAGAATCAATCATCCTATTGACTGCATTGTTTCCACCACCACCGACTCCTATTACTTTTATCTTAGCAAATTGATCCACATCAACATCAAAATCAAACATAACTTCTCCCCCTTAACTTATAATATCTAATTTTTTATATTTAAATTAATTTTTATTAATTTTAGACTTCTTCCTATTAAATAACAAATGTCTTCTTATCTGGGCAAAGTTTTCAAATAGCCTTGCTCCAAATGTAACTATAGCTGCATAATATAGTGGTACTCCTAGTCTATCACCTAAATAAGCTAAGAATGCTGCTATTATAGCATTTCCAAAAAAACCTGAAATAAAAATACTAATATTAAATTGTTTTTCAAGATTTGCTCTTATCCCACCAAATACTGAATCTAAGCAAGCTAATGTGGCAACTGAAACATAAAGGGAATATGAAGCATTATAAGTAAAAGGTAAATAAAATCCAATAACTGCCCCAACTAGTATTCCAATAATTGCAAAAATCAATTTAATCCCCCTCCCCTAATGGCTTTGCATATTTAAAGTTAAATGTACCTTCATAAGCAGGGATTCTTACAGAGTCATCTACCTCTACATCAAAACCCTTGTAATATACATTCTTTAATATATCTCCATTAGTTCCAGGAGCAGATACAGAAGCCATCAATAATTTTGGATCACCTATTGCTTTAATAACAAAAGGTGGCGCTGAAGTATTTCCATTTGTTCGTATAACTGGTCCTGCACACTTAATCTCAGAAGTAGATACTACTCTTTCACCATTGATACTTATGGCTTCAGCACCAGCCACTCTAAGATCATTAACAATATTTAAAATATCAACATCATGAATTAAATCCAGGTTGATATTAAACCACCAATCTCTTTTTTCTTGATTATCATACATTTTAACTACAATACCAGGTCCTTTAATTTCTAAATTTCCTGAATGCATCTTATTTGTTTTTAAATCTCCTATTAATATATCAATAATGTTATCATCACCCTTAGAAATATTCTCTAGTGTTATCAATTTTTCTTCTTTACTTGCTATTATTTTATCTAATTCAGCTATTTCCTTATAAATATTATCTATTTCATTTTTTGTTACTTGCAGAGATTTTATAGTAACAGGAGTATAAAATTCAACTTTCATCTTTATTTGTACAGCAATAATAAATCCTACAATAATACTAAATAAAGTTAAAATAATCTTCCCCTTGTTTTTTTTCATATTTATCTCCTCTATTATTTCAAATTCTCTTCTACAGGACTAGAATAAATAAATTCTTTTATCTTTCTATATTTTGGTATTTCAATTATTTTTTCTTTATTTACTTGAACTATATAATCATAATTCCTAATCCACTGAACTATTCCACCTTTTAAATTTAATGCAGATTCTAACTTTTGAGCATCACCTATAGCCTTTATTACAATAGGTGAATTAGTTGAAGCTCCATTAATTTCTATAATATTTCCAGCCTTTTCTATTTCTGTAAAAGCAGTATATCTTTGATCATTTATAGATATTGCTTCAGCATCTGCAGCATTTAAGACAGACACAACTTGAAGTACTAGTTCCAGTTCATCTACAAGACTATATTCATTACCAAATTGTACATCTACAGGTGGATCATTTATTTCTATTACAACTCCAGGACCTTCTAAATCTAAATATCCTGCCAACATCCTATATTTCATTGTATCTTTATATAAATTTTCTGCATATACGTTTTTATCTACCTCTTGACTCTCATATTGTTTTATTTTAGATTCTAATTCTTCTATTGTATTTCTTTGAACATCTCTTTCTTCCTGAACTCTTTTTAGCTCTATTGCCAATTGTTGTGCTCTCTGAGTAGGTAATATTCCTTCTCCAGCCGTATCTTTTATAGTATTAAATTGGATGGATAAAATTATACCTAAAATAACTGATATTAGTCCCAAAGCCATATAATTATGCCATTTTTTCATTTTATCCTTCTTCCTCCTCTTCTAATACAATGATTGGATTTTCTCCTCTATCCATTAAAATCATCTTACACTTTAATTCTTTCTTTTTTAAATCCTTTAAAACTTCTTTTAATAGGTTCAACTTATATTTTACATTATCTATGCTACCAAAGGCAACCTCTATACCATTAAAAAGTAATATATTTGCCTTATTATTATCTAACATATAAATTTCTTCCATTTCTGGTAACAAATCTAAGGTTTGTCCTTCTCTTATAAAATCAATATTAATATCCTCTATATCAGAAAAAAAATTATCTCCAATAGACTTATTATCAACCTCAAAGCCTATTAATAGGGGTAATCCATAAATTTTTTCATCTACATTATCTAATATAATTCCCTCTTCATCAAGAATAATAAACGATGAAATATTTTTTATTTGTATTGCTTCTTTTCTCTCAACCACATCAATAATTACAGTTTTAGGAAATTTTCTTTTAATTTTAACTTCTTTTATATAAGGTAATTTTTTTATATTCTTTTTACTATCTTTTATACTTACTTTAAATATATTTTCTTTTTTTTCTATATTTGAAATAGCTATAATAGTTTTATGTAAGACTTTATTATTGCCCGTTACTTTTATATTGTTTATTAAAAAAAATTCTGTTTTTAAAGCTAAAATAAAAATTAAAAATAATAAGGATAATGACAACATAATCCCAAGAAAAAATTTTCTTCTTCTATTTTTTTTTTGTACTCTAGTCATTTTTTTCATTTTTTCACCTCTGAGCTTGTCCAAATAAACAACTAGCAGCAAAAGCTGCTATTCTATCTTTATAATATCTGCACCTAAGTCTCTTAACCTTAAATGAAAATCTTCATATCCTCTTTCAATATGATAAATATCTTTAACCTCTGTAGTGCCATTAGCTACAAGACCTGCTAGAACTAATGCTGCTCCACCTCTTAAGTCTTTTGCTGTAGTCTTAGCTCCTGTTAGTTCCTTTACTCCATTTATAACAGCAACCTTGCCAAAGGTCTTTATATTAGCACCCATACGACTTAATTCTTCCGCATGTTTAAATCTATTCTCAAATACAGTTTCAGATATAATACTTGTTCCATTTCCTATGGATAAAAGAGACATAATTTGAGCTTGCATATCAGTAGGAAATCCAGGATAAGGAAGCGTCTGTATCATTTCAATAGAATTTACCCTTTTAGGCCCTAAAACTTTCACTGAATTGCCCTTAGTATATATAGCAGCGCCTGTTTCCTTTAATTTGGCAATAATACTTTGAATATGTTCAACTACAATATCATTAATTATAATGTCTCCTCCAGTTATAGCAGCAATAGTCATAAATGTACCTGCTACAATCCTATCTGGAATTATACTATGACTTAAGTCTTTAAGTGTTTTTACCCCTTCAATTCTAATAATGGAAGTACCTGCACCTGAGACTTTTGCCCCTGCTTTATTTAAGTAATTTTGTAAATCTATTATCTCTGGTTCTCTTGCTGCATTTCTAATTAAAGTTATTCCCTCTGCTCTTACTCCTGCTAAGATTATATTTTCTGTTGCGCCTACAGAAGGATAGTCTAATTGTATATCACATCCTTTTAAGCCTTTACTTTTACAGTGTAATAGTCCATGAGATTCTTCTATTTCTACCCCCATACTTCTAAGAGCTTTAATGTGTAAATCTATAGGTCTAGGTCCAATTTCACATCCACCTGGATAAGACACTATCACCTCTCCACTTCTAGCCAATATAGCACCCATAAGAATAATTGAGGATCTCATTTCTCGAACTAAATCTTCTGGCACCACTATTTCACTTAAGCTACTGGAATCAACTACCATAGTATTGCCTATTCTCTGAACATTACACCCTAAAGATATTAATATGTTTTCCATTATTCTTACATCCCTTAAGTTAGGAACATTAAACAATGTACTTTTATTTCCCCCTATTACAGTGGCAGCTAAAATGGGTAATACAGCATTTTTAGCACCATAAATTGATACTTCGCCTGATACTTTATTGCCCCCATTAATAATATATTTTTCCACCTAAACACCTCCATATACATACAATCAAGTATATGATTATATTATGCATATGCTTGGATGGAGTTACAAATTATTTATTAATAATAGATTTTATCTCTTTAAATATTTTATTTCCTGCATCTATTTTGCCTAATGCTTTACTAGAATTCTTCATTAACAAAAGCTTTTTTTCATCATATATAATATTATTTATTATACTCCACAAAGTATCTTTTTTTAAATCTTTCTCTAATATTAAAATAGATGCTCCATTTTTTTCAAATTCTCTAGCATTATATTCTTGATGATTTTCAGCAGTATAGGCCTTAGGGATTAATATACTTGGAAGTCCAATAGCAGATAATTCCGCCAATGTAATAGCTCCCGCTGATGTTATTACAAGAGATGCAATATTTATAGCCTCTGGCATTTTATATAAATAAGGTATTACTTTTATATTTTTATTTAAAGATATATTTTCATTTTCTAATTTGTCCACAAAACTTTTATAGTGTCTTTTTCCAGTTACATGTATTATTTGTAATTTTCCTAACTTATTAGCCTTTTTTATAAAATTATACATTTCATCATTAAGTTTTTTCTGTCCACCACTACCTCCAAATGACAATATAAATGGCATCGCCTTATCTATACCCATTTCTTTATAAGCTTTATCTTTATTTATTTCAAGTATTTCTCTTCTTATAGGATTTCCAGTCAATACTACTCTATCAGGGTGTTTAAAATATTTCTTTGATCCTTCAAATGTAACTGCTACCCTATCTACATATCTAGATAAAATTTTATTTGTTATTCCAGGAAAAGCATTTTGCTCATGTATAAGTCCTGGTATTTTTTTCTTTTTTGCCATATATACAACTGGACCACAAACATAACCACCGGTACCTATAACTACATCTGGTTTAAATTCATTAATTATCTTTCTCGAATCATTTATTCCAAGTAAAAGTTCTTTTACCGATATAAAAAAATCCTTATTTATCTTTCTAGGCATTCCTTTTACCCTAATTGTCTTAAAATCAAATCCAGATTTTGGAACAAGTTCTGCCTCTAATCCTTTTTCAGTACCTACGTATAAAATCTCAGCATCTTTTTCATTAAATCTTATTTCATTTGCAATTGCCAAAGCAGGATAAATATGTCCTCCTGTCCCTCCACCTGTAATTAAGTATTTCATTTTTTTCAACTCCTATCCAACTTTGCATATCTAGAAACATTTAACAGTATTCCTATTGCTGACATATATATCATTAAAGAAGTTCCTCCATAAGAAATAAAGGGTAATGTTATTCCTGTTGTTGGTATAGATGATGTAACTACTGCAATATGAATTAATGTTTGAACAGTTATAAGTGCAGTTATTCCTGTTGCTAGATAGCAAGCAAAAGTATCTTCTACACTAAGGGCTATCCTTATCCCTCTCCAAATAAGTATTATAAATATAAAAATAACAACAAAAGTTCCCAAAAATCCTAATTCTTCTCCAATAATTGAAAATATAAAATCATTATAGGCCTCTGGCATATAAAAAAACTTTTGTCTGCTTTTGCCTAATCCTAATCCAAATAGACCTCCAGATCCTAATGCATATAAAGACTGTACTGCTTGATATCCAGCCCCTAACTTATCAACAAATGGATCTCTAAAGACAGTTATTCTTCTCATTCTATAAGCATTCTTTTCTCCCTGTAAGGCTAAAAAGCCCAGTCCTCCGGCTCCAACCAACATAAAAACTAAATGCCATAAATTTATACCAGCTACAAAAAACATACTCATAAGTGTAGCACCTAATGTTATTGTTGTACCAAAATCCTTTTGTATGTAAATCATGCCACAAGATAATCCTATTATAATAAGAGATGGTAATGTTCCTTCATAGAATGTACAGATTTTATTCTTTTTATTAGATAAAAAACTAGAAAAAAATATAATTGAAGCAATTTTAATAAAATCTGAAGGCATAAAAGTAATAAACTTTAAATCAATCCATCTTCTAGCTCCTTTAGAAGACTTTCCCAAAGGAGTAAATATTAAAACCCCTAATATTAAAGAAAAAATAAAAACTAACAAAGCATGCTTCTTCCAAATTTTATAATCTATATTCATACATATAAAAAGGCCAAATAGTCCTAAGCTAGCAGAAAGTAATTGTTTCTTAAGGAAATGATAACTATCCTTATAATTTTGCATTGCTTCAGGCCAACTAGCACTAAACACCATTATTATACCAATAAAAACTAAAAGTAGCGTTGCCATAAGTAATGTAAAATCTACTGCCTTTCTATTCTTCAAAGATTTTCTTTTACTCATATTAAATCCCCCTATAGATTATAAACGGAGTTCTTAAAATCCATTCCTCTTTCTTCAAAATTATTATACATACCCCATGATGCACATGCTGGTGATAATAATATATTATCCTTGCAACTTGCTAACTCTTGAGATAATTTAACAGCTTCCTTCATATCCTCTACTAAATGTATATTATCAAATCCATTTTCAATTCCTGCTTTTTGTATTTTTTCTCTAGTTTCTCCTAATAGGATCAATTCTTTAACCTTACCATTAAAAGATCTTATTAACTCATCAAATTCAGAACCCTTATCATGACCTCCTGCTATTAATATAATAGGCGATTCTAAAGCTTCAATAGCTTTTATAGTAGAAGCAGGATTTGTACCTTTTGAATCATTATAAAAAGCAACTTCATCTATTGTTCTAACATATTCAATTCTATGTTCTACACCTTTAAATTCTTTAATAGTATTTTTTATACTTTCTATATCTATTTTCATAGTATATGCTATAGCAATACTAGCTAATATATTTTCTAAATTATGCTTACCCGGTAAGTTAACTTCCCCTACCTTCATAACCCTAATAGTCTTTTCTCCTTCTTTTATAATTATATCCCCATCATCAATGTATATCCCTTGATCTAATTTTTCTTCCACACTAAACCAAACAACATTTGATTTTATTTCATTTTTTAATTCCCTTAAGATTATATCATCATAATTTAATATTGTATAATCATTTTCATCTTGATTTATAATATTTTTTTTCTTAGATTTAATATAATTTTCTAAACTTCCATGCCATGACAAATGATCAGGAGTAATATTTAGAATAAGACTAATCTTTGGTTTAAAATATTTTGTATCTTCTAATTGAAAACTACTAGCTTCTATAATAAATATGTCGTTTTCCTTAGCCCCTAGCATTTTATCTAATATAGCTACACCTATATTTCCTACAACAAAAGAATTTAATTTTTTATTCTTAAATATCTCCCCAGTCAATGTAGTTGTAGTAGTTTTACCATTGGTACCAGTTATGCTTATTATATTATCTGTAGGAGATATCCTATAAGCAAGTTCTAAATCTGTTATTATTTCTATATTTCTACTTTTAGCCTCAATAATAACAGGCATATCATGCGATACACCTGGACTCTTTACTATTAAATCAATATTCGCTAAATCTATTTCTTTATTATTTAAGTATTTTCTTAAACTTATTCCCTTTACTTCCTTGAAAAAACCAGTTAATTCTTCTTCACTTTTAGAATCGTATACTACAATTTCTGCTCCAAGTTTATTTAAAGCTTTTACTATAGATAATCCAGATATTCCAAGTCCTAAAACCAAAACCCTCTTATTTTTCAAATGCATAATACCAACCTACTTTCTTAAGTTAAACTATAAATTCCAATCAAACATAAAATCACTGTAATAGTCCAAAATACAGCTACAACTTTAGTTTCTTTCCACCCTTTTTGTTCAAAATGATGATGTAATGGCGCCATTAAAAAAACTCGTTTTCCAGTTATTTTAAATGATGTAACTTGAATAATAACTGATAAGGCTTCTATAAAATATATACCTCCAACTATTGGAATAATAAGTGGGATATTTAATAATATAGCTATAGCAGATACTGCACCACCTAATCCAAGGGATCCTGTATCTCCCATAAATACTTTAGCTGGATGAGCATTATGTATTAAAAATCCTAAACAAGCTCCTGCTAAAGCTGTTGAAAATATAGATATACTACTCATACCCCAAGTCAAAGCAACTATTCCAAAAAAAGATAAAACAATTAATGTAACCCCAGAAGCTAATCCATCTAATCCATCAGTTAGATTTACGCTATTAACAGTTCCTACTACTACAAAAACAATAAAAGGTATATAAAGTATACCTAAGTCTATATATTGATTGCTTAAAAATGGAACTATTAACTTAGTTCCTAAAACTGATGTAGAGCATTGATATATGGCTAGTATAATAGCTAGAACTATTTGGCCTATTAGCTTTTGGTATGCTTTTAACCCTAAATTCCTTCTTTTAACCACTTTTATATAATCATCCACAAATCCTATTAAGCCAAAACCAAAAGTAGCAAATAATAAAACATACATATCCTTATTTAACATACCACTAGTTACAAGAGTAATAACTAGTGCAATAAAAATTATGATGCCTCCCATAGTGGGAGTTCCATTTTTTTTAAGATGAGACTTTGGACCTTCTTCCCTTATACTTTGACCTACCTTTAGCCTTTTTAGCATCGGGATTATTATTGGTCCTAAAATCAATGTTATAAAAAATGAAATAACAATAGTTCTAACTATATCCTTATATTCAATCATCTTCTTCTCCTCTCAAGTAATTAGTATATTAATTGTTTTTTAAATAATTCAATACAATTTTTCTTTCATCAAAAGGAATTTTATTATCCTTTATTATTGTATAAGTTTCATGACCTTTTCCTGCTAATAAAATTATATCGTTTTTTTTAGCATTATCTAATGCATATTTTATGGCTTCTTTTCTATCTACTATCTTTACATATTCACCCTTAGACTTTAAAACCCCTTTAATCACATCATCTACAATTTTTTCAGACTCTTCAAATCTAGGATTATCTGAAGTCACAATTGATAAATCAGCATGTTCACCTACAGTTTTCCCCATCTCTGGTCTTTTACTTTTATCTCTATTTCCTCCTGCACCAAATACTACAATTTTTCTTCCCTTAGCAAATTGATCTATTACTGTAAGTACTTTTTCAAGGCCATCAGCGGTATGAGCAAAATCAATGATAACTGTATAATCAGTATTTGTTTGCACAACTTCAAATCTACCCCTTACTCCCTTTAACGACTCAAGTCCATTTTTTATTATATCAAGCTCTACATTATATGCGTAGGCTACTGATGCTGCAGCTAAAGCATTATATATACTAAATTCTCCAGGGGTATTAAGTGTTATCTTTCTTTTACCCTTAGGTGTATTTAAATTAAATTCAACTTTAGATAAGGTAAATTCTACATCTGTAGCAAATATATCTGCCTTGTTTTTTATACCATATGTCAATAATCCAACCCTATCCCTTACCATTTCAACAATTTTTTGACCATGAGTATCATCTATATTTATTATATTATATCGCTTTGTCTTTAAAAATAATTTTAACTTGCTATTAAAGTACTCTTCAACAGTTTTATGATAATCTAAATGATCTTTAGATAAGTTAGTAAATACTCCTATATCAAATTCCATATATTTTACCCTATTTAAATCTAAAGCATGAGAAGAAACCTCCATAATACAATCTTCTACTTTTTCTTCAAGCATTTTATACAAAGTTTCATGTATAATAAGTGAATTAGGAGTTGTATTAGGGATATTTATAGTTTCTTTATTTACTAATGCTCCATTGGTACCTATTACCCCAGTAATATGGTTATTCCTATCTAATATACTTTTCAAAAGATAAGTAGTAGAAGTTTTTCCATTAGTACCTGTTATTCCTATGACATTTAATTTCTCCCAAGGTTTTTTATAAAAGTTCCCAGAAAATTTAGCCATTGCCTCTATTGAATCTTTTACTTTTATTACTGTAATATCATAATTCACTTGTATTTCTTCTTGTATAACAATAGCTACTGCTCCATTATCTACAGCCTCTTTTATATAATCATGTCCATCTACAGTAAAGCCTTTCTCAGCTATAAACATATAATCCTTTTTAATTTTTTTAGAATCATTTTCTATTTTTAAAATATCAATATCTGTATTTCCCTTTATATATTCTATTTCATAATTATTTACTATATCCTTTAAATCCATCTGTACACCCCATTTTTTTATATAAATTAATTAAAAGGCAACTTCTTAAGTTGCCTCCAATAATATTTATCTTAGGTGCCATCAAACTCAACCTGAATTTTTTCATCAATAGTAATTTTTACACCTGGAATTGGATTTTGTTTTTTTACCTTTCCAGTTCCATTAAGATCATAATTTAAATTTAAATCATTAAGAATTTTAATTACTTGATCTTTACTCTTATTAATAAGATCTGGGACTATAATAATTTCATTTTTACTGTCATCTAAATATAAGTCTACTATAGATCCTTTTTCTAACCAAACACCTGCTAATGGAAATTGATCTAAAACTTTTGATTCATGTGTAAAATCTAAATATTCTGTAGTATATTTTAATCCAGTTGCTTTTAAAATTTCTCCAGCTTTACCAATCGCAATATTTCTAACATCTGGAACCATAACCTTTTCTTCAACCTTGTTTTTTTCCTTTTCTGTAAATACAGGAGCTATTTCTAAATATTGTAAGGTTTCTTCCAATATATCTTTAGCAATAGGAGCTGCTACAGAACCACCATAATAAATACCATTAGGATCATCTACTACCACAAGTATAGTTACTTGTGGATCATCTACTGGTGCTACGCCAATAAAAGAACCAATATATTTTCCTGGAGCATATCTACCATCAATAATTTTTTGAGCAGTTCCAGTCTTTCCACCTATCCTATATCCAGGTATATATGCATTTTTACCTGTACCTTCTGATACGACTTCTCCCATCATTGTTAACATTGTATCCGAAGTATTTTTAGATATTACCTGTCTCTTTATTTCAGGGTCATAACTTATTTGAACTTCTCCATTCTCATCTACTAGCTCCTTAACTAATCTTGGTTTCATTAAATTGCCACCGTTCGATATTGCAGATACAGCATTTATAAGTTGTAAAGGTGTAACAGCTACACCATGACCGTAAGACATAGTTGCTAAGTTAACTTCCTTTATATTTTTAACACTATAGGGTATAATTCCCCTTTCCTCCCCATTTAAATCTATACCTGTACTTTCTCCAAATCCAAAAGCCTGTATGTATTTATAAAATAAATCTTTTCCTATTTTCCTACCTAAATCAACAAACGCAACATTACAAGACTGATTCATTGCTTCTCTCAATGTTTGGTCTCCATGAGGATTATACCATCTAGCACATTTAAGAATTGCACCATTTATATCCCTAAATCCATTGCAATGAAAATTGCTTTCAGGCGTTACAATATTCTCTTCAAGTGCAGTGGCAGCAGTAACTAATTTAAAGGTAGAACCTGGCTCATATATATCGTTAATAGCAAAATTTCTCCACATAGCATTCCATTTCTTAGATAATTCTTCTTGCGGTAAATCTTCCCACTCTTTTTCAGTTTCTTTATCTAGTGGAAGTCTTGGTTGATTGGGATCATAATCAGGCTTAGAAGTCATAGCTAATATATCTCCATTATTAGGATCCATAACTATAACTGAGACATTTTTAGCCCCATTTAACTCCAATGCTTCTTGCGCTGCCTTTTCTGTAAAGTGTTGAATTGTCTCATCAATAGTAAGAACTACAGATAAGCCATTAGAAGCTTCATATATCTTTTCACTATCAAATGGAAGTTGCCTTCCTGGAGCATCTGTTGTCTTTACCCATTTTCCTGGAACTCCCGTTAAATACTTATCATATGTGCTTTCAATACCATCTAATCCTTTATTATCAATATTAGTAAAACCTAATATATGGGAAGCAAAATTTCCATAGGGATAATATCTTTTATTATCATCTACTATTTCTATACCTGGTAAATTTAACTTTCTAAGTTCAATAGCTTCTTCCCTGCTTACCCATTGTTTTATTCTCTCTGTCCTAATATTTTTTGTGATTTTTTCATAAACAAGGTCTTCATCCATATCTAGGACTCTTGCTACTTCTTTAGCTGTTTTTTTAGGATCTCCAGTTTTTACATCCGCAGGACTGGCCCAAACAGTAGATGCGCTTATACTTACTGCAAGCTTTTGTCCCTTTTTATCATATATTACTCCCCTTTTAGATTTAATAGTTATTCCTCTTGTCCATTGCTGCAATGCACCTTTTTTTAACTCTTGCCCTCTAACCACTTGTAAATAACCTAATCTAAAAATTAGTACTACTGATACAATAAATACAACTACTAACATAAATAATAATCTTTTTTTAGATGAATAACTAGGCTTTAACAAAAAAATACCTCCTAAAACAGGTCACCAAATATACTCAGAGCTTTTTTTAATCCTCTATTATTTTTAGCTTTTCCTCCTGCAATATTTTCATTCACTGAAATATATACTATTTGATCTGGATTTGGATAATTCATTCCTAATTTCATAATAGCATCTTCAGCAATTTTCTTTGAAGATTTTATTCCCTCAAGATCTCCAATTAAGTTTATTTTAGTTTTTTCTAACTCTACTTTTTCATTTTGTAAATTTGTTATATCTTGTCTTACAGATGTTATATCGACATATCTAAACAATATTAATAAACATATTGCACAAATCATCAAAGGTAAAAATAGAAATATTATCTTTACTCCACTATTATTTCTCTTTTTAATTTTCTTTGATTTACTCCTCTGTTTCCTAACTCTTTTATTATCTTCTAATTCTTCTGCAGGGTAATAACTAAGTTCTCTTGCTTCTAACAATTTATTCTCCCCCTTTAATATTTAGA
>CAZMMV010000022.1:0-10521 GCA_964567475.1 uncultured Tissierellaceae bacterium
AGTAACAGTAATAGTTCAATTTACTAAATCTATTGTAAAGAAAAGTTTTGGAGATCATGCAGTTAGAATATATGCTTTTGTTGTAGCTTTGATTTTAACATTTTTGTTTGCTAGACAATCTATAGGGTTAGAAGATATAGTTTTAGTAATTATTAATGCAATTATTATAACAACTGCTAGTATGGGAGGATATGAAGTATTATCAGATCCAATGGCCAAAAAATATAAAAATTAAAAAACAAGTACCTAAATCTATTTTGGGAGAGCTACTTGTTTTGATATTATATGTTTATTTAAATAAGCCTATTGATGGGCTTATTTTTTTATGCTTTATATATAACTATTGACAAAAATAGAATAGTAGTGTACTGTGTATATAGTACACTGATACGACATAGCACGGAGGTGAGAGCATGAATTTTGAAAGTAATTTTCCAATTTATATTCAAATTATGAATTTAATTAAAAAAGAAATAGTTTCTGGGAAACTAAAGTGGGGAGAAAAATTGGCATCAGTTAGGGACTTATCTAGAGAGCTTAAGGTCAATCCTAATACTATTCAGAGATCTTATCAAGAACTTGAAAGGGAAGACTTAGTATTTACTCAAAGAGGTATGGGAACCTTTGTAACTGAGGATGAGAATATAATTATAGAATTAAAGGAAAATATGGCTTCAAATATAGTAAAATCATTTATCCAAGACATGAAATCCATAGGATATGATAAAGAAGAAATAATAAAATTAATACAAGACAAGGTAAAGGAGGAATAGTTATGGAAAATATTGTAGAAATAAAAGGACTTTCTAAATTTTATTTAAATAAAAAGGCTTTGAATAATTTATCATTAGATTTAGAAAAAGGAAAAGTAGTAGGTATTTTGGGACCAAATGGTAGTGGAAAAACTACTTTAATTAAAATTATTACAGGAATATTAAGACAGTCAAAGGGAGAGGTACTAATTGATGGTGAAAAACCTGGAGTATATACAAAATCAATAGTATCTTATTTACCAGATAGAAATTTCTTATATGAATGGATGAGTGTAGATGAATCTATAAATTTTTATAAAGATTTTTACAAAGACTTTGATGAAAATAAAGCCTATGAACTTTTAAACTTCATGAAATTAACTAGAAATTCAAAAATAAGTTCACTTTCTAAGGGTATGAAAGAAAAGTTGAATTTAACCCTTGTATTATCAAGGAAGGCTAAGTTATATATATTAGATGAACCAATAGCAGGAGTAGATCCAGTTGCTAGAGATCAGATTCTTGATGCAATTATTAAAAACTATAATGAGGATAGTACTATGATTATAACTACTCATTTAGTTAGAGATATAGAAAATATATTTGATGATGTAGTATTTTTAAAAGATGGGGAAGTACTTCTCAGTGGAAATGCTGAAAAATTACGAGAGGAAAAATCAATGCAAATAGATGATTTATATAAAGAAATATTTGCAGAATAGGAGTGATAAAATGAGAAAATATATGAAATATGAAATAAAAGGAACATACAAGTTTATATTAGGAATACTAGCTATAGTGATTATTGCTTCAACTATTATTCAATTAAATGTATTAAAAGAATTAGATAATCCTACTTCTTTAGGTAATTCTAGTGGAGTTACAGGATTTGGAGCAATATTATTGATAATATCAATTTTAGTTATATTTGGAGCTTTTTTAACTGCTATTTTTTATATAATAGGTTCATTTAGAAAAGAATTATATGAAGATAGAGGATATTTAACATTTACATTACCACTTACAGGAAATCAGATATTAGGTTCTAAGCTTATAGTATCTATGCTTTGGTATGGAGTGCTTGGCCTAGGAATAGTTTTATACAATATACTTTTGACTTTAATATTAGATGGTGGCAAGTTTATTGAGGCCTTGAAACAATTGAAAGGAATTATAGGACTTAAATTAATTCCATTTGGAATAATTGCAATAATATCAGTTATTATGACTTTGATATTAATATACTTTTCTATAGCTTTGAGTAGAGTAAGTATTAGAAATAAAAGGATTGGTGGTATATGGTTTATAATATTTATAGTATTAAATTCACTTATGGGATTTTTAACAGTAAAGGTTAGTGAAATTCTTCCTTATTATTTAAATTTAGATAGTTTTAAGATATTACATTACTATGATTTAAATATGATAGCAAGTATGAATGGTGAAATAGGATCTTTAATTTTAATGGGAAATAACCTTAACTCATATGTAAATATATTTGGGATTCTAATACAAATAGTTGTTATTATAGCTGGATTTTTGGGAACAGGATATTTAATGGAAAATAAAATTGACTTATAAGATATAAAAAATAAATAGTTTTCTTGTGGAAATTAAAATAGATAGTTTAGCATAAACTATCTATTTTAATTTATTTATATTCAAGATAGGATAATTTGGAATATGTATTAATTTCAGTATAATGTGTTTGATAAATACATATATATAGTATATATAGAGGTGAAATTATGGATAAAAGATTAAAGATTATTATAACTAGCTTTTTTATTTTCTTGTTAATTTTTATTTTAATTGTAATGGCAAGTGAATATAGAAATATAAAACAACTAAGAATAGAATACCCAGAATTAAGTGAAGATGTATATAGTTTAAGAAAAGATAGTTTAAATCTTTGGGCTATTAGATTAATACTTGAATTTTTAATTCCTATATTATTTCTTACATCTAGATTATCCTATAGAATTAGGTTTTTTGTTGAGAATCAAAGATCTTTATTTATAACTGGTCTTTTTTATGGTTTAGTTTTTTTTACTTTAATGTTTTTGATTAATTTACCTTTAAATTATTATGGATCTTTTATATTGAGTCATAGGTATGGATTGTCAAATCAAAGTTTTTTAAGATGGATGGAACTTTCTTTAAAAGGATTTTTAGTAAATGATTTAAGTTTATCTTTATTTGTTTTTATACCCTTTTATATAATAGGCAAAAGTCCTAAAACATGGTGGTTGAAACTATCATTAATCTTAATTCCAGTTATCATATTTATGATATTTGTTTCTCCTATGTTTATTGATCCTATATTTAATAAATATAGCCCTATGGAAGACGAAAATCTAAGTCAAGGAATAGAAGATGTATTAAATAAAGTAGGCATAAATGATGCAGATATATATGTAGTGGATAAATCTAAGGATACTAAGACTATGAATGCTTACATGACAGGAATATTAGCTTCTAAGAGAATAGTATTCTGGGATACTACTATTAATAATTTGGAGGAAGAGGAAGTTATTAGTATAGCAGCTCATGAGATAGGACATTATGTAGAAAAACATATATGGAAGAATATATTATTAAATAGTATAGGTCTTATAATTATGTTGTTTTTAACCTATAAAACTTCAAATTGGGTATTGAAGTTATCAAAGGGAAGCTTTGGAGTTAAAAGTCTTAGTGACATGAGTGCCATTCCCCTTTTAATTTTAGTTTTAAATTTTTATTCTTTTTTAGGGATGCCAATTAGTAATTATGTATCTAGATATATGGAAAGACAAGCAGATACTTATGAAATAGTACTTACAAGTAATAGGGATTCAGCTGTAAGTGCCATGGAGAAATTAAATAAGCAAAGTCTAGGACTACCTAGACCTAGTAATATATATAAGGTATGGTATCATTCTCATCCTACATTAGAAGAAAGATTAGATTTTTATAAAAATCATCCTATGGATTAATTAATCCATAGGATGATTTTAATTGTTTTTAGAAGCTAATTCGTTTAATAACTCAGATGTTAATTTATTTATATCTTCCATTTGTTTATTTAATCTATTAAATTTATTTGATAATTTTTTATCTTTGCTTGATCCAAGTTCCGAAGATGTAAGGAGCATATTTATACTAGTAAAATGCTCCATATTAGAAAAATTATTTTCTTCAATCTTTTTAGCCTCTGCAAATATTTCAGATATTGCTTTAGGGTTTTCCATACTATCATCCTTTCATATTAGATAGGATTAGTATGGCTCTGTTTGCATAAATTATTAAATAAAAATTTATCTAAAACTAACTACATTCTATTTTCATCATCTACCCATTCTTTAGCTTCTTCTACAGCATTTTCAGTAGGAATAGCAACTTTTGAATCTTTTAGTTTCTTTTTTGTGTTAGAATATATATCTGTCTGGGTGTTTTCAATCTTAGAGTCTTTATGCATTTTATAAGAACCAGTTGCGCATTTATTCTTATTTTTCTCTAATGTTTTTTTGTCTTTATCCACTTTAAAACCTCCTTATAATATATAGTTAAATCTTGTATATAGTATCTATACCCAATAACAATGAAAAAATCCAACTAATTTACATAGATTACTCTTGGTAAAGGTAAATATTTACTTATTCCCATATTTTTTATAGTGTAATGATCTTGATTGTAAAGAATTTTTACAGTAGATTTAACTGTAGAACCATTTATTCCTTGTGAGATTACTTTTATTTCTCCCTTAGGTATTTCCTCATTGTTTATATATTTTGTATAGGGTTTAGTAATATTACTTACTGCGTGTTGCCAACTAATTTTAGGAGGTCTTTCATTTCCATAAAATCCTATATATAGTCTATTATCTATCATTTGTGACCAAATTAAAATGGAAGCTTTAGTAGTATTCTTAAATCTAAAGTCTTTAACACCATAAGCAACAGTAGCATCCTGACCATTGGGAACATAGTTAACAGGCATAGAATGATTATGTCTTTCTATAATTTCAAGATTAGATAATACTGCTAAGTTATAGAGGGTAGTGGCCATTTTACATACTCCACCGCCTTCTGTCATTATAATATTTCCACCTATATAGGATGCTCCTTCTTTATATCCTCTTAGCTTAGTATAGGGTCCAATGGACATATTCTGAGAAAAGATTTCACCAGGTTTAATGACTAATCCCTTTGCTTTTTTACTAGCAAATCTAACGTTGTACTCTTCTCCTGGTAGTGGATTGTTTAAAACAGCACAATATCCTGCCATAAGAAAGGGAGTATCATGTTTTTCTTTTTTTCTTAAAAAATCAACTTCATTTTTCCAGGGAAGGTTATCAACACTAGTTGATTCCTCTGGTATATCATAGTTATTATTTACATTATCAAGAAGTATATTTATTTGATCTTCAGAAGTATTATAATTTGCTATGGGGATAACATCTTTACTAGGTTTTCTGAAGATTGGAGATATAAAAATACTTAGGCATAAAGAAGCATATATTAAATTTTTCATTTTATTCCTCCATTTTATTAAGATAATTATATTTTGACACTAAAGTTTATATATTATTCAATGGACAAATTATCTTGTGGACTAAATATTTATGTTATAATAAATATCACTTTAGAAAATTAATAAAAAATATATTAGGAGATGAAGAAATGATAAGTAAAAAATTATTGAATGATATGGATTTTATAGTTGAGATTGATAAGATGAAAACCATATTAAGACAAACTAGTGTAATAGGTGTAGATCAAAGAGAAGATGACGCTCAGCATTCTTGGCATATATCTATGATGGCGATTATATTAGAAAAATATTCAAATGAAAAGATTGATATACTTAAGGTTCTTAAGATGCTATTAACACATGATTTAGTAGAATTATATGCCGGTGATACATTTTGTTATGATGTAAAAGGAAATGAAGATAAGAGAGAAAGAGAACTTCAAGCTGCAGATAAGATATATGGAATGTTAGATAAAGAAAAGGGTAAAGAACTAAGAGCCTTATGGGATGAGTTTGAAGAAATGAAAACTCCAGAGGCTTTATTTGCTGCTTCTATGGATAGAATTCAACCTATGTTAAGTAATTATTATAATAATGGTGGTACTTGGAAAAAATATAATGTAGAAAAAGAAGATATTTACAAGAGGATTTCTCCAGTACAGAATTCTTCTGATGATCTATGGGAATTTATGGAGGATATAATTGAGAGTGCTCAGAAAAAAGGTTTTATTAAGAAATAAATTTTGTAAATAAGACATAAAGGAGAAGGTTTATATGAGAAAGATAGTAGTGTTTGGAAGTAAATATTGACCAGGTTGCCAGCCAGCGAAAGAGTATCTTTCGGAAAAGAATATTAAATTTACTTATATAGATATTACAGAAAGTATATTTAATCTAAAAAAATTTTTAAAATATAGGGACACTTATGAAGAATTTCAGGCGGTGAGAGAATCAGGTCAAGTGGGGATTCCATGTATAATTATAAACAATGGACAAGAAATTATATTTGATTATAAAAAAATAAAAGAAGAATAAAAAGACTATTTTAAAAAAATAGTCTTTTTATAAGGAAAGATGTCGAAAATTGTAAAAATAGCACTTTACATTCTTAAAGTATTGTAGTATCATCATTTTGAGTTTAATTTAACAAAGTTAAATATCAAAAAAATGAAAGGATGATATTGGATGGAAAGTATTAAAGAAAAGAAAAAACCTTCATTATTTTTATCATTAATACCATTTATTTGTTTGGTAGTACTTATGCTAGTAGGGGTTTTAGTATTTGGATCAGAACCACAAATATCACTTATAGTTACTATAGGTATTACAGCAGCAATAGGTAAATATTTGGGGTATACATGGAATGATATGGAAGAAGCCATGATTGAGTCTAATAAAATGGTTATGCAAGCAAACTTTATCATTATGATAGTAGGTTGTTTAATTGGTGCATGGATGGCAGGAGGAGTTGTGCCAGGGATGATTTATTATGGTCTTAAGTTATTTACTCCAAGCATGTTTTTACTTTTATTACCTATTATGTGTTCTGTGGTTGCAGTATCTACAGGTAGTGCATGGACTACTGCAGGAACTATGGGAATTGCAGCTATGGGTATAGGTTCAGGACTTGGAATACCTCCAGCATTAACAGCGGGTGCAGTAGTTACTGGTGCATCTTTTGGGGACAAGCTTTCTCCATTGTCAGATAGTACAAACTTGGCAGCAGGAATAGGTGGAATAGATGTATTTGAACACGTGAAACATATGTTATATACAACTGTACCAAGTTACATAATATCTGTTACTTTATTTGGAATTATAGGCATGGGATATAGGGGAACTGCAGTAGATACTAGTCAAATAAATGCTATGTTAGCTACTTTAGATGCAAGTTTTAATATTTCTCCTATAATATTTATAGCTCCAATGTCTGTAATTTTGATGATAGTATTTAAAATTCCAGCAGTACCAGGAATGGTTGGAGGAACTGCAGTTGGTATAGTATTTGCATTTTTTCAAGGATATGGTTTATCAGAGATATTATCTTACTTATTTCATGGTTTTTCAATAGTTACTGAAAATGACATGGTAAACAAACTTTTAAATAGAGGTGGTCTCCTTGAAATGATGGAAACTATTTCTTTAGTAATATGTGCCCTAGCTTTTGGTGGTATAGTAAAAAAGATAGGTTGTCTAGATACTCTTATAGAAGTAATTCTTAAGTTCTGCAAAACAAGAGGTTCAATAATAGCTTCAAATGTTGTTGCTTGTATTGCTCTAAACTTTTTAGCTGCAGACCAATATATGGCAATAGTAATACCAGGACAAATGTATGCACCTATATATGAAAAATTAAATTTACATCCTAAAAATTTAACTAGAACTCTAGAGGATGCAGGTACATTGACCTCAGGACTTGTTCCATGGTCAACATGCGGGGCAGTATATTTTACAACCCTAGGTGTTAGTGCTTTTCAATATGGTAGATATCATTTCTTAGGATTAATTAATCCTATAATAGCAATAATATATGGATTTACAGGATTTGGTTTAGCAAGACTTGATGAAAGTAAACCTATTAAAAAGAGAATAGATGAAGAAGATATAGAATCATTTGCTTAATATATTAAATAAGATCTTTTTTATAAAGAAATATCCTATACATTTTGGTGTATAGGATATTTCTTTATAAAGGTAAGAAAACATTATTTCATATTAAGATTTATAAAAGACTTGCAAATTACATATAACTGTGATATACTTACAAAGTTAGATTAATAGTTCGGAAATAGTTATGAAATGAAATATCTTGTATATAGTCTCATTATAGTTTTACTTCCTGCGTGAAAATCCTTTAGGTAAATCAGATTTATTCAATCATGAAATTTCAATATAAATTATTTAAATATATAGAACGAATTAATAGCTAACTGCCATATAATATATGGTGGTTTTTTAGTGATAAAAAAATATGGAGGTGAATGTATAATGGAGATCAATTTAATAATAGCGCTTATAGGATTGTTTTTAATTACGGCTTTTACAAATATCTTAGCAACTTTAAAAACAATATTAATGTCTAAAAAAATAATGAATCCAGTTTATTTGCTTGTGTTTTT
This sequence comes from uncultured Tissierellaceae bacterium, assembly GCA_964567475.1. GTDB lineage: Bacteria > Bacillota > Clostridia > Tissierellales > Tissierellaceae > CAZMMV01. Next base: position 8,387 of record CAZMMV010000022.1, read on the forward strand.
AGATGCAATGATATTTACAACTATCATGAGTAAAGTAACTAGCTCAGAAGGGGTTCAATTTACTATAGCTTATGCATTGGGAAGAACATTTGGTGTTCTACTTGGTGGTAAGATAGAAGATAGACTTGCACTTGGAATACTTGAAGTAGACTTGTTTTTAAACGATGGTGAAAAAGCTGCCGGAATAGCACAAAGACTAAGAGAAACTGGATATACAGTAAATAATTTTCTTGTTGGAGGAAATGAGGACGTTGATAGACATCAAGTTGAAGTTGTTATAAATAGAAAGGAATTTAAAATACTTGAAGGTATTATAAATGACTTTAATGTATTTAATCCAACTTTAAAAGTAAAAACATTAAATAAAGTAGATGGTAAAATTACTACTACAAGACTTAAAGAAGCATAAAGAATGTAAATAAGTATCAAAAATGGTGCCTGGCACCATTTTTGATACTTATTTTTTATTTTAATAATAATTAGAGATAAAAAGGGCAAAATATCTTCTAAAGTTAAAATATTTTATTAGGAGTTAGATTATGTTATTTATTATAGATATGCAAAATGACTATATAGATAGGGAGAAAGGGAAAAAATATGTTAGGGATTCAGAAGAAATAGTAAAAGGAATAATAAATAAAATAAAAGACTGTGAGAAAAAAGGAGAATATATATATTATACTTCTGATATCTTTATTGAGAAAAATAAAGGCAATCTTGAGAGGGATAATAAAATATTAGATAATCTTAATATTAAGGAAAATATAGAAATACAGGAAAATCGATTAAATTATGAAGATAGATGGGGTTGTGAACTATATGGTGATTTAAAGCCATATTTACAAGATCATAAAAGAATTAAAAAATCATATTACGCTATTCCTACTAAGAGTTTAGTGAAATTTCAACAAAAATTTAAGGAAGAAAAACATATAATAGAAGAAATTGAATTTGTAGGAGTAGAAACTCATATATGTGTTCTTGCAAATGCCATATGTATTCAAAGTACATTTCCTGAAGCTAATATTATTATTCATGCTTCACTTTGCAAGAGTAAAGATGATAAAGACCATGAATATGCATTAAAGGTAATGGAAGGTTTAGGAATGGAAGTTAGGAGATGATAGGATGGAGTTATCAGATGAAATTTTAGAAAAGATAATCTTAAATATAAGAGAATGGATAAAAGAAAGTATGGTAAGGTCTGGGGGAGAAAAGGCTATATTAGGAATATCTGGTGGTAAAGATAGTTCTGTAGCTGCAGCTCTTTGCGTAAAGTCATTAGGGAAAGAAAATGTAATAGGGGTTCTTATGCCAGATGGAGTTCAACGAGATATTTCTGATGCTAAGGATCTTTGCAGTTTTTTAGATATTAAAAATACGATAGTAAATATAGGAGATATGACAGAGGCTTTTTTACAATCTTTAAATAAGATAGATAAGGCCATAGTTCCAGGAGTGTCTAGTCAAACTAGATTGAATCTTCCACCGCGTGTTAGAATGACTGTATTATATGCTGTTTCTCAGTCTATAGATAATAGTAGGGTAATAAATACTAGCAATATCTCAGAAGATTGGATTGGATATGCTACTATATATGGTGATACAGCAGGAGCATTCTCACCATTAGGAATGTTGACAAGTGATGAAGTTATCCAAATAGGAGAATTTATTGGACTACCAACTAAACTTACTAGAAAAAAACCAAGTGATGGCCTTACAGGGAAAATAGATGAAGATGTATTTAAATTTTCCTATGAGCTTTTAAATAAATATATCAGAGAAGGAATCTGTGAAGATGAAAATATAAAGAAAAGAATTGATGCTATGCACAAATATAGTAGGCATAAGTTTTTACCTATTCCTATGTTTAAACCATTTTTACCTATTAAAGCTAAAGATATAGCTAATGTTTATAAATAAATTTAAAACTCTTATAAAGCAGCTAGTCTGGTGAATTTTCACCAGACTATTTTTATGGAGATTTATTTAATTTAAGAAAGAATAGTTAAAAAGTATTTGGAAGATTATTATTTTTAGTATATAATATAGATAGCTTTTTAAAAGTTCCTCAAATCAAAGTTTGAGGAACTTTTTTAGAATACGGAAGTTTTATTTATAAATAATAGATTGAA
>CAZMMV010000022.1:10621-22843 GCA_964567475.1 uncultured Tissierellaceae bacterium
TATTTTGGAGAAGTTAAGTGGGGTGATAGATAAGATATGAGTAAGAAGATTATTATTATAGTTTTTATTATGATAGGAGCATTACTATTTATTCTGTGGCAGAATAATGATATAGTTACAAGTAAAATTGACTATAGCAATTCTAAGCTACCTAAGGAATTTAATGGATATAAAATAGTCCATATATCAGATTTACATAATAAAAGGTTTGGTAAAGGTCAGAAAAGATTATTAAAGAAAGTTAAAGCTGCTTGTCCAGATATAATTCTTGTTACAGGAGATTTGATTGATAGAAGAAGATATGATTTAGAGACTGCTTTGATTTTTATAAATGGTGCAATGAAAATTGCTCCTGTATATTATGTTCCTGGAAATCATGAGGCTTGGTCTGGTCAGTATGATAATATTAAATATGAATTATCTAGCTTAGGAGTAGAAGTACTTGATGATGTTAAAATGGAACTTGCAGAAGGTAAAGGAAAAATAGAAATACTAGGATTATCAGATCCGGCTTTTTTAACAGATAGTTATAGTAAAGGAACAAATTTATCAAAATTAGAAGAAAATCTTATAAATATGTCGGATGATTCTATATTTCAAATATTACTTTGTCATAGGCCTGAACTTTTTCACCTTTATGCAAATGCAAATATAGAAATTGCTTTTTCTGGACATGCACATGGAGGGCAATTTAGACTTCCTTTTATTGGGGGACTTATAGCACCATGTCAAGGATTTTTTCCAAAGTATACCAGTGATGTGCATGAAGAAAAACAATCAACTCTAGTTATCAGTAGGGGACTGGGCAATAGTATAATTCCAATAAGAATATTTAACAGGCCTGAAATTATAGTTCTTACTTTAGAAAATCAAGATATAGATAAAAAATAATTGGAGAGGAGATGATAAAATGGATAATAAAAAAAGATTATCTCCTTCAATGGATCAATGGTTCAAAGATGCAAAATCTGATCCAGTAGCTTTAGAAGAAGGAATGTTTTTAGTTCATAATGGACTTGTACGACAAACCCCTAGGGCAAAGGTACGTAAGGGAATTGATGATGGCTCTGTAGTGAAGGCAATGGATTTTTCTTATGATAGAGAAAAGTTAGATAAAGTTATTGATGAAACTTACAAGATGGATGGCATTTTTCATGTTAGAGTTTGGCTTAATGAAGGTAGACTAGAACTTGGTGATGATATAATGTATGTATTAGTAGGTGGAGATATTAGACCTCATGTTATTGATGCCTTACAGTTTCTAGTTAGTAAGATTAAAAATGATTGTGTAAGTGAAATTGAATTAAAATAGGAGGAATTTTATGATAGCGATTCATATTAATTCAAGTGAAGAATGGGAAGCAACTAAGGAATTATTGGGACCAGTACAAATAAAATATTTTCCATATGGTGAGTTTTTTGAAAGTAGTGTAGATGATTTTGACTGTATTTATTATAATAGCGGTGCTACAAAGACATTGTCTTCTGGAGCATGTCAATATGCTATAGATAAATGGAAACCTGAGATTGTTTTTGTTTTTGGAACATGTGGGGGAGTATCTAAAGATGTAAATACACTAGATATAATTCTTGCTGAAAAGACTTCTCAATATGATGTAATACCAATGAGAGGGAAGGAAAATATATTTCATGAAATTATAGAGTTTGATAATAGTTGGATAAATTTAGATAAGTTTCCTCATAAATTGGAAAAAGGATTTTTAGCAACTGCAGATAAATCTGTAACTGCAAAAAACTATCACAGTTTAAGAAAAAGTGGAGTGAAGGCAGCTGATTGGGAAACTGCTTCTATTGCAACAATATGTAAAATAAATAAGGTTAAATGCTGCGTACTAAGAGGAGTTTCTGATGGAGTAAGTCAGGAAGATGTATTTTTACAATTTGAAGATTACAAGGTAAATACGGATATTATAATGAAAAAGTTAATTATCTTATATTTTCCAGCCTTAATAGCCCAATACAAGAATTGGAAGACAAATTAATTTAATAATTATATAAAATTAGATATAATTAAAAAAGAAATAGGAGGAATTATATGTTTAAAAGAAAAAATATTTTATCTTTAGTATTAGCTGTTTTATTAGTTTTACCTAATACTATGGTAGTTGCTGAAGAATTGTTAGCAGAGACTCAACCAGATTTAATGGAGGGTGGTTTATCCATTCCAGAAAGAAAGGCTAGCAATTGGGCATTAGATGAATTAGTAGATAGTGATAGATATGGATTATATAAAGCTGAGGATCTTTATAAGATAGATTTAAGAAGATCATTAAATGAAGGGCTAAAAGAAAGTTTGTTAGAAAACTTTAAAGAAAAATTAGAAAATACTAAATTAGAGAAAATAGAAAAACCAAATTTTTCAACAGAAGTTAAAACTTTAAAAACTCGTGGGGGTTTTTTGAGGGCAGTATATAATATTTTGATTTCCTATGAAGATGAAGAAAACTTGGGAAAAGACCCTATAATGTATTTAAGTCATATAGGAGTTGTAGAGGGCAATGGAAAGGAATTGTTTTTAGACAGAAACATTACTGTAGAAGAAGGAATTTTATTTACAAAAAGAGCAATAGACTATATTTATGATAAAAACAACTTAGATTCTAAGGGACTAATGTGGAAGGTTGAAAATAATGGTAATACTGTTTATTTACTAGGTTCAATTCATTTTGGTAAAGCAGAATTATATCCATTTAGAAAGGATATATTAGATAATTTCTCTGATTCAGAAAAATTATATGTAGAAGTAGATATTTCTAACCAAGAAAAATTAATGAAAATTATGATGGAGAAGATGGCAGAGATTGACGAAAAGCTTAAAAAAGATTTGCAGTACCAAGACGATACTACTTTAGATTCAGTCATAGATGAGAAATTGTATTCTAAAATAAAGACTATAATGGAGAAATATGATATATCAGAAGAAGAATATAAAAACTTGAAAATTCAAGGAGTAGATCAAAAGCTAAATGAAATAATTATGGATGAAATATTTGGAGAATTATTAGATGAAAATGAAGAAAAATTTAATGAGGAATTTGAAAAGGAATTAGAAGAAAACATGGAAGAACTGCTTGATAATGATTTAATGAAATTACTAATTGATGGACCAAAACTAGGAATAGATTTCTATTTTTTAGATAAGGCTAAAACTTTAAATAAGGAAATTGGAGAATTGGAATCTATTGAAAGTCAAATGGAATTGCTTTTTGGTGAGGGCGTTTCTGGAACTACTAGAGATGACATATCACAAGAAGAACAAATAGAAAGCCTAAAAGAAGTTTTAGAAAGTTTTGATGATGAAGGAAATATAATAGAAGATTTAGAACCTAAAAATGAAGAAGAATTTGAAGATGAAGATTTTGAGGTGGAATTTGAAGTAGAAATGGATAAACTTTTACAAGAACAGCTAGATCAAATAGAGGGAATGTTTGAAGCCATTCGATCAGGAAATGGTGAGAAATTAGCTAAGATTTTTATGGACCAAGAGGGAGCAGAAATCTTTGGTGGGGAACTTATTGGAGAAAGAGATAAGAAGATGGCTAAAAAGATTGGAAAATTGCTTGAAGGAAAAGAAGAAAAGACTTATTTTATAGTAGTTGGAGCAGCACATTTTGTGGTAGATGATACAATAATAGATAACTTAATAAATATGGGATATAAAGTAGAAAAGATTAAATAATATATTGAAACTTCTACTATTTATGGTAGGAAATGATTATTTTAATTTAAATCCCATTGTAAGAGTTCACTTAAGCTAAACTTTAATTCTTTAAATTGTATAAATCGGATTAAATATCAAACAATAATTAAACAATAATTTATTATTTAATTAAAACAAATTAAAGAATAGGAGAATACAAATCATGGGAATAAAAGATATAGGGTGGAATTTAGATAATAGTTATTTAAATCTTCCAGATAAATTTTTTACAAAGGTTGAGGCAAATCCAGTAAGTTTACCAAAATTAGAAATTATTAATGATGTATTGGCAAAAGAATTGGGATTTAATATAAAAGAGTTGAAAAGTCAAGAGGGTATAGAGATACTAGCTGGTAACAAATATCCTGAGGGAGCAGCTAGTATAGCTCAGGCCTATGTAGGCCATCAATTTGGGTACTTTACTATGCTAGGAGATGGTAGAGCTATACTAATAGGTGAGCAAATAAGTCCTAAAGGTGAAAGATTTGATATAAAGTTAAAGGGCTCGGGAAGGACTCCTTATTCTCGTGGTGGAGATGGTAGGGCAGGACTTGGACCAATGTTAAGAGAATATCTTATTAGTGAGAGTATGTACAATCTTAGAATTCCAACAACTCGTGGATTAGCTGTAGTTACTACAGGAGATAAGATATATAGAGAAAGTCTATTGCCTGGTGGTATTCTAACTAGAGTAGCTAAAAGTCATATAAGAGTTGGTAGTTTTCAGTTTGCAGCAAACTTTGGAAATATAGAAGATATTAAATCCATTGCAGATTATTCTATTGAAAGACACTTTCCAAATCTTAAAAATGAAGAAAATCCTTATTTGGCACTTCTAGAAGAAATAATAAAAGTCCAAGGATATCTTATTTCTAGATGGCAGTTAGTAGGCTTTATTCATGGCGTAATGAATACTGATAATATGACTATTAGTGGTGAAACGATTGATTATGGACCATGTGCTTTTATGAATATTTATGATCCTTCAACTGTATTTAGTTCTATAGATAGAAATGGTAGATATAAATATGAAAATCAACCTGATATAGGAGGTTGGAACCTTGCAAGACTTGCAGAATCACTACTACCCCTAATTCATAAGGATAAATATAAATCTATAAAAATTGCTGAAGAAACTATAAAAAATTATAATTATATATATTATAATAACTGGCTTAAGGGAATGAGGTTAAAACTTGGTATTTTAAATGAAGAAAAAGAAGACGAAGCTTTAATAAATGGACTTCTTGATCTGATGAAGAAATATAAGTCGGATTTTACTAACACCTTTGTTGGATTGACAGAGGAGCGTTTTCAAGCCTTGGAAAGATCAGTTTTATTTAAAAGTGAAGACTTTAAAGAATGGAATAATAGATGGAGTTCTAGGTTAGAAAGACAGGAAGCTTCCTTAGAATTATATAAAGAAACAATGAAAGATAACAATCCTATAGTAATTCCTAGAAATCATCAAGTAGAAAGAGCATTAGAATTAGCTGTTGAAAAAGAAGATTATACAAAATTCAATAGGCTTCTGAAGGTATTATCTACACCCTATAATTATGATGAAGTGTATGAAGAGTATATGCTAGCTCCGGAACCTTCAAAGACACCATATAAAACCTATTGTGGAACATAGATAAGGACTTTGTTTTTCTTTCTAATTAGTATGTAATTGGATGAAATAGTATTATTTTTAAAGAATAAGCTATTGTTTTTAAAGGAAAAATTTAAAGGGGAGAAAATACAATGGAGGATTTTAAAAACTTTACATTGCCTAAATTAGTAAATGATGATGACAATACTGAATTATTAAAACAAATAAAAGTAGCAAAATTAATTTGTTCTCAGTTAGATGGAGTAATAGAAAATTCTTTTGATGGTATATATATTACAGATGGGGAAGCAAATACCTTGAAAATAAATAAAGCATATGAAAGAATAACTAACATAAAAAAGGAAAAATTAATAGGAAAGAATATGAAAGATATTCTTAAAGAAGGTATTATATCGCAGTCAGGAACATTATTAGCTCTTGATAAAAAAAGAGATATAACTATTCAACAAACATTTAATAATGGTAAAACTGTATTAATATCTTCTAATCCAGTATTTGATGAAGATAATAATGTAACAATGGTAGTTACAAATGTTAGGGATATAACAGAACTTAATGAGTTAAACAATAAATTAGCAAAAAAAGTAGAAGTTACAGAGAGATATCAATCTGAAATTGATTCTATAAAGGATCAGTTGTTAAATCATTTTAAAATAATTACTAATAATAAAAACACTCTTAATTTAATTAAAAAGGCAAAGAAAATCGCTCCTATAGATGTAACTGTACTTTTACTAGGTGAAACTGGAGTAGGTAAAGAATTATTAGCGAAATATATATATGAAAATAGTTCTAGATCTGATAAGTATTTTTTTAAAGTTAATTGTGGAGCCATACCATCTAATCTGATAGAAAGTCAATTGTTTGGATATGAAAAAGGTGCATTTACAGGAGCTAATAAAAGGGGTAAAATGGGTATATTTGAAGCAGCTAATGGAGGCACAGTCTTACTAGATGAAATAGGAGAATTACCCTTAGACCTTCAAGTAAGATTTTTAAGAGTATTACAAGAAGGTGAAATTACTAGAGTTGGTGGCATAGAACCGATAAAGGTAGATGTTAGAATACTTGCAGCTACAAATAAAGATTTAGAAAAAATGGTTCAAAAAGGATTATTTAGAGAAGATTTATATTATAGATTAAATGTAGTGCCATTGACTATTCCACCACTTAGAGAAAGAGTTGATGATATACCATTGTTAATTAATGATTTTCTAGGGGATTTAAATTTAAAATATGGATTTAATAAAAGTGTGGATGATGAGGTTATAAATGTACTTTGTAAATACAATTGGCCTGGCAATATAAGAGAATTAAAAAATATAATTGAAAGAGTTATTTTAATGAGTAGTTCTAATATTATAGGGGTAAAGGATTTACCTGTGGAGTTTGAAATGGACATGCATAGACCTAAATTAAAAGATTTAGATGATGGTATAGATTTGAATAATATAATAACAGAGTATGAAATGAATTTAATTAACTGGGCTTATAGTAGGTGTGGAAATGTGAGAGATGCTGCCAAATTCTTAGGTCTTCATCCATCTACATTTGTAAGAAAGAGGCAAAGGGGTAATAAACTTTAATCTATGTTGCATATATGATTTTCGTTGCATATATGCAACGAAACTTGAAGGGAACTGAAAAATCCGTAGTTTGAGAATGTTTAGAAAATTAAGGCTTATATTTGATGCAAAAATGCATCAAATATAAGCCTTAATTTTTTCATAGGATTTAAATTTAGTGATGAATGTATTGAAAATGCTAGATTTATTTTAATATAAGCTCTTTTATAATATTGGCACAGTACTTGCAACTATATATTGGTGTAAGCAATTAAAATAAAATTTTGAAAGGATGATTATAATGGCTTTAATGACAGGAGATCAATATGTAGAAAGTCTTAGAAAAATGGATTTAAAAGTTTATATGTTTGGAGAATTAGTTGAAAATGTGGTGGATAACCCTATTCTTCGCCCATCAATGAATTCAGTAAAAATGACATATGATTTAGCAGAACTTCCAGAGTATCAAGATTTAATGGTAACTAAATCTAATTTAACTGGAAATAAGATTAATCGTTTTAATAATATACATTTTAGTTCAGCTGAGTTGGTTAAAAAAGTAAAAATGCAAAGACTACTAGGTCAGAAAACAGCTTCTTGCTTTCAAAGATGTGTAGGTATGGATGCATTTAACTCAGTATTTAGTACAACATTTGAAATGGATAAAGCTAAAGGAACAAATTATCATGAAAAATTTATTGAATATATGAAATATGTTGAGGAAAATGATTTAACAGTTGATGGAGCTATGACTGATCCAAAAGGGGACAGAGGATTGTCCCCAAGTAAACAATCGGATCCTGATATGTACTTAAGAGTTGTAGAAAGAAGAGAAGATGGGATTGTAGTTAGAGGGGCAAAAGCTCATCAAACTGGTATTGTAAATTCACATGAAGTATTAGTAATGCCAACTATTGCTATGAGACCAGAAGATAAGGACTATGCAGTATCATTTTCTGTACCTACAGATACAGATGGTATATTTATGATTGTAGGTCGTCAATCATGTGATACAAGGAAACTTGAAGAGGATGCAGATATTGATGTAGGAAATAGGGAATTTGGTGGTATGGAGGCATTAGTTATTTTTGATGATGTATTTGTTCCAAATGAAAGAATATTCCTAGACGGAGAAACTGAATTTGCAGGAATGTTAGTAGAACGATTTGCAGGCTATCATAGACAAAGTTATGGTGGATGTAAGGTAGGTGTAGGAGATGTATTGATAGGTGCATCTGCTTTAATTGCTGAATATAATGGTGCTGATAGAGCTTCTCATGTTAAAGATAAAATAATAGAGATGACGCACTTAAATGAAACACTTTATGCGTGTGGTATTGCTTGTTCATCTGAAGGTCAAAAAACTGATTCAGGTAACTATCTAATTGATTTACTATTAGCTAATGTATGTAAACAAAATGTAACTAGATTTCCTTATGAAATAGTTAGATTAGCAGAAGATATAGCAGGTGGATTAATGGTAACAGCTCCTTCTGAAAAGGATTTAAGACATGAAAAATTAGGACCATATGTTGAAAAATATCTTAAAGGTATTGGTTCAGTTTCAGTTGAAAATCGTTTAAGGATTTTAAGATTAATTGAAAACTTAGCCTTAGGTGCAGCTGCAGTAGGATATAGAACAGAATCTATGCATGGAGCGGGTTCACCGCAAGCACAAAGAATTATGATTGCTAGACAAGGAAATATACCTCACAAGAAAGAATTGGCAAAAAACATAGCAAACATTAAAGAATAATTTTGCTACAAATAGCCTGATAGCCTTATGAAAGGAGATAATTAAACATGTTAAGTAATATTGAAAAGTTTATGATTGATGAAATAAGACCTTATTTATCACAACATTATGGTGATATAGAAGTTATATCTTTTGAAGGTGGTATTTTAAGCGTAAGGCTATTAGGACAATGTAGTGGTTGTCCTGGAGCAAAATATACCATAGAAGATTTTGTTGAAGCTAAGATAATAGAAGCTATTCCCCAGGTAAAAGAAGTTTTTTTAGTTAATGATATAAGTAATGAATTATATGATTTTGGTAGGCAACTTCTAAATAGGAATATAGAAGGTGAATAAATGAGATTATGTATTGTATATTGTGGAGGCTGTAATCCAAAATATGATAGAAAAGCAATGGTAAAAAAGTTAAGTAAAGAATATAATAATATTACAATTTGTAATTATGAAAATGGTGAAGAATGTGACTTAGTATTGGTTTTATCAGGATGTAAGGTTGCATGTATAGAACATGATCACATAGTAGGAAGATTTGAAAAGGTTATAGTAAAAGGATTAAGAGATTATGAAAAAATAGTATATGCCATAGAAACTAATAATAGTTAATTGAAAGGTGTGAATGAATTGACATGGAGAAAAGTATTTAAGGAAAAGATTGTATTGGCAGATGAAGCAGTAAATCATATTAAACCTGAAAACAAAGTAGTTATAGGACATGCTGTTGGAGAACCTTCAACTCTTGTAGATGCAATGGTAAAGAATAAAAATAACTATTCTAATGTTGAATTAATTCATATGGTAACAATGGGTAAAGCTGAATATGCAAAGGTTGGGATGGAAAATAACTTCAGACATAATTCTATGTTTGTAGGGGGAAATACAAGAGATGCAGTAGCTTCTGATAGGGCAGATTTTACACCATGTTTTTTTTCGGAAGTTCCAAGAATATTAAAAGAGAATATGACTATTGATGTTGCTCTTATACAAATAACTCCTCCAGATGAATACGGATACTGTAGTTTTGGAGTTTCCAATGATTATACAAAGCCTGCGGCGGAAGTTGCTAAAATAGTAATTGCAGAGATGAATAATCAAATGCCAAAGACTATGGGAGACAATTTTATACATATATCTGATATAGATTATATTGTAGAAAGTTCTCATCCTATAATTGAGCTTCAGCCAGCCAAGATAGGTGAAATAGAAAAGGCTATAGGAGAAAATTGTGCATCATTAATAGAGGATGGTTCAACATTACAATTAGGAATTGGGGCTATACCAGATGCAGTATTGTTATTTTTAAAGGATAAAAAAGATTTAGGAATTCATTCTGAAATGATTTCAGATGGTGTTGTTGAACTAGTGGAATCAGGAGTAATAACAAATAAATATAAAACCATACATCCAGGAAAAATAGTTGTAACTTTTCTAATGGGGACTAAAAGGCTTTATGACTTTGTTAATGATAATCCAATGGTTGAAATGTATTCAGTAGACTATGTTAATGATCCAGTTGTTATCATGCAAAATCATAAAATGATATCTATTAATTCTTGTGTAGAAGTTGATTTAATGGGCCAAGTAGCATCAGAAAGTATAGGAAAACGACAAATTAGTGGAGTAGGAGGTCAGGTTGATTTCGTTAGAGGTTCAAATATGTCTAAGAATGGTAAATCTATTATAGCTATGCCATCTACTGCAGCTAAAGGTAAGATATCTAGGATAGTTAATTTATTAGATGAAGGAGCAGCAGTGACAACATCAAGAAATGATGTTGATTATATAGTTACAGAATATGGAGTTGCAAAGCTTAAAGGAAAAACACTGAAAGAGAGAGCTTCAGCATTAATTAAGATTGCTCATCCTGATTTTAGAGATTCTTTAAATTCTGAGTTTGAAAATAGATTTCTAAATAAAAGAAACTGTAAGGAGGAATAAGATGTCAAAGCATAGACAATATGGGGAAGAACATCCTTATACACCAGCAGGCATTTTCAAGATAAGACTTCCATTTATTCATTATAAATGGGAGTGGTCTGAAGCATTACAAGCGATACTAATGTGTGCTACATGTTTAGGTGCTATTCCTATTTTAACTGAAACTTTACAAATACCTTTTGAAATTGCATGGGGAATGGTAATAATAAATGGATTATTATATTCATTACATTCTGTACTAGGAGATCCAGTAGTTCCAGGATGGATTACACCTGCAATTCCACTTACCTTAGCATATTTAACTACTTTTCCAGTAGGTGTAGAGAGAATTCAAGCATTAATTGCTTTACAATTATTAGTAGGATTGATTTTTGTTATAATGGGGATTTCTGGAGGAGCTAGTAAACTTATTAATATAGTTCCTAATGCTATAAAATCAGGAATACTATTGGGAGCAGGTATAGCAGCAGTGATTGGAGAATTTAAAGTAGGAGGAAGGTTTGGCCTATATCCCATAGCTGTCACAGTAGGAATACTATTAGCATATTATGTACTTTTCTCAGAAAGTTTTAAAAGACTAAGGAAAAAGAACAAATACATAAATATGTTAGGAAAGTATGGAATGTTACCTGCAATTGTAATAGCAATAATCGTAGGTCCTATTGCAAAAGAATTACCTATTCCAACAATAGAATTTGGTACAATAATTCATATTCCAAATTTTAAAGCTATTATTAAAACAGTAACACCATTTGGAATTGGATTTCCTAGACTTGAATTATTTCTTAAAGGAATACCAATGGCACTAATGGCTTATATAATTGCCTTTGGAGACTTCGTAACTGGTGAAGCTTTAATCAATGAAGCAGATGAAGCTAGAAAAGATGAAATAATTGATTTCAACTCTAATAGATCAAATTTAATAAGTGGACTTAGAAATATAATCATGGCATTTATTGCCCCTTATGTACCACTTTGTGGGCCTCTATGGGCAGCTGTAACAGCAGCTGTATCTCAAAGATACCAAGAGGGAAGAGAAGCTATGGACTCCATATTTGGAGGAGTAGGAACTTATAGATTTGTGACATTTATAGGTGTAGCTTTAATACCTATTGTATCCTTAGTTCAACCAGTATTACCTGTTGCACTTTCCTTAACGCTATTGGTTCAAGGATATGTATGTACTAGGTTAGCAATGGAATTATGTACTACTAACAGTGAAAGAGGTATTGCTGGAGTTATGGCAGCTGTTTTAGCAACTAGAGGTGCTGCGTGGGGATTGGCAGTAGGTATAATAATTTATGTTATTATAGTAGACAGAAAAGAGTCTGATTTATCAGAAGAAGTAGCTATTTCGAATTAATATAGTTATACTTATTTTATATATAAAACCTATTGTGGAACATAGACAAAGGGTAAAAACATGACTAAATTACAATTTATATTGGATTTAGTCATGTTTTTTTATATTTATTTTCCAACTTTTATTGCATTTTTTAATAATTCCATGTTTTCATCTAAATTTAATTCTTTTAAAGTGTTTTTATTTATAGTAGTGATTGTTTTTTTAGCTAATCCTACAGGAATAGTAGATATATCTTTTTTATCAACTAATATTTCCTTTGCCATTT
>CAZMMV010000023.1:0-21397 GCA_964567475.1 uncultured Tissierellaceae bacterium
TGTATTCTGCTTTAAAACATAAGGGAAAAAAGCTGTATGAATTAGCTAGGGAAGGTATAACTGTTGAAAGGCAAAGTAGAAAAATCAAGATATATGATTTAGATATTTTAAAAATCCAGGAAAATAAAACAATTATTTTTAAAACTAATTGTTCTAGAGGGACTTATATTAGAACCTTGTGTAATGATATAGGAATGGACTTAGGTACATTTGGATATATGTCATATCTAATAAGAACAAGTACAGGACCATTTAAAATTGAAGATTCTTATAGTCTTGACTATATTGAAAGTTTAAATATTGAAGAAATTAACAAAATTCTTATTCCTATAGATAAGGCAGTAGTTCATCTTGAAAAGATAAACATTAAAGATATCTATTATTCTAGATTGATAAATGGAGTAAAGCTTTCATCTGCAGACGCAATTATTGAACAAGATATTGTGTTTCAAGAAGATAAGATATTTAGAGTTTATTGTAAGAATGAGTTTATAGGTATAGGGAGTATTATCAAAGATAAATCAGAATTATTAATAAAAATGAACAAAGTTTTAATATAAGGTGAGATATATGGAGATAATAGATTTATTAAATTACAAAGAAATTAGATTTAATACTGGAATAGCACTAGGAAATTTTGATGGAATTCATTTAGGACATCAAAAACTAATAAGAAGTATGGTAGAGAAATCAAAAGAAAACAATCTTGTACCTTCTTTGTTATTGTTTAAAAGGCATACAAAGGCTATTATTAAATCACGAGAACCAGAACTTATAACAAATATAGATCAAAAGATAAATATTGCTAAAAATTTAGGTGTAGAGATTATTTATTTAATAGACTTTGATAATAATTTAATGAAATTAACAGGAGAAGAATTTATTTGTAATATAATTTTGAAAAAGATAAATACTAAGCTTATAGTTGTTGGTTTTGATTATAAATTTGGACACAAAGCATCTGGAGACTCTGATTATTTAATAGAGTTAGGTAAAAAATATAATATTAAAGTAGAAGTTTTACCTGCCGTTTATGATGATAAAAAGGTGATTAGTAGTTCTAACATAAGAAAGCTAATAAGCTCAGGAAAAATAGAAGAGGTAACACATATTTTAGGCAGGGAATATTCAGTAATGGGAAAGGTTATTAATGGTGATAATAGAGGAACTAAACTAGGATTTCCTACTGCTAATATTGAGTTGTTAGATAATTATGTAATACCTAAAAATGGTGTATATATGACAAATACTATTATAGATAATAAAAAATATGTTTCTGCAACAAATATTGGATATAATCCTACATTTGATAATAAAAATCTTAAATTTGAAACCTACATATTAGATTTTAATGAGAATATATATGGGGAAATGATAGAAATTAAATTTATAGATTTTATTAGGGATGATATTAAATTTAGTGATGTTAATAGTCTAATAAAACAGATGGAACTGGATATAGAATGGATTAAAAATAAAATTTGATATTTACAAACAGACTTTGTTATGTTAATATTAACATGTACGATACCTTTAACTTTGTTTTGCGTTTCCTCGACGTATTACACAGTTGTAGGAGTATATAATATAATTTTGGAGGTGTATTTAATGTTAAGCAAAGAAACGAAAGAACAAGTTATTAATGAGTATAAATTACACGAAGGAGATACTGGTTCACCAGATGTGCAAATCGCAATTTTAACTCATAGAATTAATTCTGTAAATGAGCACTTAAAAGCACATAAAAAGGATCATCATTCAAGAAGAGGCTTATTAAAAATGGTTGGTCAAAGAAGAGGCCTTTTGAGATATTTAAAAAACAATGATATTGAAAGATATCGTTCTTTAATTGAAAAATTAGGCATTAGACGTTAATAAGAGCGGGGATATCCCGCTCTATTGATTTATATTAGAGTTTATATTTTATTAAGGATATAATATAAATATAAACTTAAGGAGGTATTGCATGGAAAAAAAATTCACATACAAATTAGCAAATGAAGATTTAATAATAACTACTGGAAAAGTAGCAGAACAAGCAGGAGGTGCTTGTTTAGTTCAATATGGTGATACTCTTGTATTAGCAACTGCAACTGGAGCTAAAACACCTAGAGAAGGTATGGATTTCTTCCCATTAAGTGTAAACTATGAAGAAAAGATGTATGCAGTTGGAAAAATACCTGGAGGCTTTATAAAAAGAGAAGGTAGACCTAGTGAAAAAGCTATATTAACATCAAGACTTATTGATAGACCTATTAGACCTTTGTTTCCAGATGGTTTTAGAAATGAAGTACAAGTTCTTATAACTGTATTATCTGTGGATCAAGATTATTCACCGGAAATCCTTGGCATGATAGGATCGTCAATAGCTTTATCTATATCTGATATTCCATTTGATGGACCTACTGCTTCAGTAGCTGTTGGATTAATAGATGATAAATTTATTATCAATCCAAATTCTGAAGAGAAGAAAGAGTCGGAAATAGATTTAGTTGTATCTGGAACAAAGGATGCAATTATGATGGTTGAAGCTGGAGCAAAAGAAGTAGAAGAAAAAGTTATACTTGAAGGTATATTAACAGCTCATGAAGAAATAAAAAGATTATGTGTTTTTATAGAAGGAATAAAAGAAGAAATAGGAAAGCAAAAGATGGAGTTCGAAGTATTTCAATCAAATGAAGAAATAAAAGAAGAAATTATAGAATATGGAAAAGATAAATTTACAAAAGCTATAAATACATTTGAAAAGCAAGAACGAATGGAAAATATTGATAATTTAAATGCAGAGATTATGGAAGTGTTTTTAGAAAAATATCCAGAATCAGAAAAAGATATAAGTACTACAATAGAAGGTATGTTAAAAGATGAAGTTAGAAGATTAATAGTAGAAGAAGGCATAAGACCTGATAATAGAAAAGTTGATGAAATAAGACCTATTAGCAGTGAAGTAGGACTATTACCTAGAGCTCATGGATCTGGACTATTTACTAGAGGACAGACTCAAGTTTTAACTGTTGCAACATTAGGTGTAATGAGAGAAGCTCAAATTATAGATGGATTGGGAGAAGAAGAATCAAAAAGATATATTCATCAATATAACTTCCCACCATACTCAGTAGGAGACACTAGACCAATGAGAGGTCCAGGAAGAAGAGAGATAGGTCATGGTGCCTTAGCATCGAAAGCCTTAGAGCCTGTAATCCCTTCAGAAGAAGAATTTCCTTATACTATAAGACTTGTTTCAGAAGTTCTTAGTTCAAATGGCTCTTCATCTCAAGCAAGTGTATGTGGAAGTACTTTATCATTATTAGATGCTGGAGTACCTATTAAAGCTCCTGTAGCTGGAATTGCAATGGGAATGATTAAAGAAAATGATAAAATAGCAATATTATCAGATATCCAAGGAATGGAAGATCATTTAGGAGACATGGATTTTAAAATTGCTGGAACAGAAAAAGGTATAACTGCTATTCAAATGGATATAAAGATTTCTGGAATTGGCAAGCCAATATTAGAAAAGGCACTTGAAAAAGCAAAAGTAGGAAGACTTCATATATTAGGTAAGATGTTAGAAGCTATTTCAACTCCTAGACAAAATGTATCTACTTATGCACCTAAGATATATACTATGGAAGTAAATCCAGATAAGATAAGAGATATAATTGGACCTGGTGGAAAAGTTATAAACAAGATTATAGATGAAACTGGGGTTAAAATAGATATAGAAGATGATGGAAAAGTATTTATTGCTGCTCTTACTTTTGAAGCTGGAGAAAAAGCTATTGATATAATAGAAAAGATAGTTAAAGAAATAGAGGTAGGAGAAGTTTATTTAGGTAAAGTTACAAGGATAACTAACTTTGGCGCTTTTGTGGATATATTTAATGGCAAAGAAGGTTTAGTTCATATATCTAAGATAGCTAATGAAAGAATAAAAAAAGTAGAAGATGTATTATCTATTGGTGAAGAAGTTTTAGTAAAAGTAATTGAAATAGATAATCAAGGAAGAATTAATCTTTCAAGAAAAGCTCTATTACCAGAAGAAGATAAGAAAGAAACAAATAAATAAATCATTTAAGAATACATGAACCAATTGGTTCATGTTTTTATTTGTGTATAATCTCCAGTTCATCGAATATAAATATTATATAAAGAATTGGAGGGATTTATATGAAAATGTTTATTTTTAAGAAAAATACACTTTATACTATTATTACTTTAATATTGATAGTTTTAATACTAATATCTTTAAAATTTATTTATAATAAAACTGAGGAAACCTTTAATCCTGATATTTTTTATCAGGGAAATATAGATAAAAAAATTGTAGCTTTTGCATGCAATATTGACTGGGGGAATGAGTACATACCGAAGATGTTAGATATATTTGAAGATAAAGATATAAAAATTACATATTTTGTAACTGGTAAATGGGCTGAAAAAAATAGTGATTTATTGAAAGAAATTTATGCGAAAAATCATGAAATAGGAAATCATGGCTATAAACATATTGATTATAATCAATTGAATTATGAAATGAATAAATCTGAAATTTTGAAAGCTGATAATATTATTAAAGAGATTTTAGACACTGATTTGAAGTACTTTGCACCTCCTTCAGGAGCTTATAATGACTCAACATTAAAAGCTTCAAAGGACTTAGGATATCAGCTTATAATGTGGAGTATAGATACAATAGACTGGAGAGATGATAGTACAAAGGATGTAATAGTTAAAAGAATAAAAGATAAAATACATAATTCAGCAATCATTTTAATTCATCCTACAGAAGAAACAGTAAAAGCATTACCTGATATAATAGATTTCTTATTTGAAAACAACTACAAGGTTGGTAAAATAAGTGATATAATAGAAAACAAATAAAATACATACAAAAAGGATGAGATTTATGGAAGAGATTAAGATTAAATATTTAAGTGAAAAAATAGAAAAATTAAGGTATATTGATGGAAAAAGTGATTGGATTGATTTAAGAGCAGCTGAAAATGTAGTAATGAAGAAAGGTGAATTTAAATTAATTTCTCTAGGAGTTGCTATGGAATTACCAAAAGGCTATGAAGCCCATGTAGTTCCTAGAAGTAGCACATATAAAAATTTTAGTATTATTCAGGCCAATCATTGCGGCATTATAGATGAAAGTTACTGTTCGAATGAAGATGTTTGGAAATTTCCTGCAATAGCAATGGAGGATACTAAAATAAATATTAATGATAGAATTTGCCAATTTCGAATTATTGAACATCAACCAAGAATTAGCTTTATGGAAGTAGACGATTTAGCCAACGAGGTAAGAGGTGGATTTGGTAGTACAGGTATAAAATAGTTAGTAGAATTTTTAATAGTCTAGTATTAAAAGGTCTGGCCAAAGATTATTTTGGACTAGACCTTTTAATTTTCAAATAATGTCTTAAAAGAATTATGATAAGATTTATATCATAATAAATCTTATCATAATTGATAATTCATATATTTTACATTTTTCTCATATTGTTAATATATAAAGAATAATAGGAGGAAACTATATGAATTTAATGGAACTTGGCAATAAAGAAATAGTGAATTTAAATAATGGAGAAAGATTAGGATTAATAGCTGATAGTGATATTATTATTGATGAGGAAACTGGTAAAATAATTAGTATATTGATTCCTAATAGAAAATTTAGTATGAAGATTTTAGGTCTTGAAAATCATGGAATAGAAATTCCTTGGGATTCAATTAGAAAAATTGGATATGACATGATTATTATTGAATCGGAGACAATATAATATACAGGTCTAAATATACTTTTTAGCCCTGTATATTATATTGCTGTAAGTAAATGCTATAGTTATAAAACATTTTATAATTATAGGAGGTAAGAAACCAATGGATAAAATAAATGATGAAAAAAAAGATGATATTGATAATATTAAAGAAATGGGAATTGGTAATATTCCAAAGTTAAAAAACAATATTCAATATATCTCAATAATAGGAGAAATAGAAGGTCATTCTATTGCTTCTGATGGCAAAAAAGCTACTAAATATGAACACATTATTCCTTTGTTAATTGCTGCTCAGGAAGATCCTAAAATAGAGGGTGTATTTATTATATTAAATACTGTAGGAGGAGATGTTGAGGCTGGTTTAGCTTTGTCAGAGTTAATCAATTCTATTGATAAACCAACAGTATCACTAGTATTGGGAGGAGGACATAGTATAGGTGTGCCTTTAGCTACTTCTACTGATTATTCTTTTATAGTTCCTACAGCTACTATGACTATTCACCCTATAAGAACTACTGGATTAGTAATTGGAGTTCCACAAACATTTAGGTACTTTCAAAAAATGCAACAAAGAATAATAGATTTTATAGTTAGAACTTCTAGTATTGCTAGGGAATCGATTATGGAATTAATGTATTCTACAGATGAAATAGCAAACGATGTTGGAACAATATTAGTAGGTATTGAAGCGGTAGATTATAAAATAATAAATGAAGTAGGAGGATTTTCAAAAGCTATAAAGAAACTTAAAGATATGATCAATGATAAAAAATAGATTAGATAGTGAAGTTATGATATAATAATCACAGTAGATTCTTTAAAGGGGGCTATAAAATTATCTTTTGAAATAACTATTTTATGATTTCAAAAGATAATTTATAATATTTAATAATTAAATATTATAAATTATTATAAAGAATTGGAGTGAGTTTATTGGCTAAGAAGAAGGGTTCTTCAAAAATAAAGAAAGGTAAAAAGAAAAAAGATAATATATATAATCAAGAAATTATAGGTATTTGTATATCATTACTTGGATTAATTATAGCTATAAGCTTGTTTGATTTCAATATGGGAATAGTGGGTTTAATATTTAAAAACAGTTCTTTTTTTTTAATGGGGTTTGGTGCTTATTTACTTCCTATTATTTTAATTACAATAGGGATGATTCTTATTATAGGAAAATTTAAAAAAAGAGAAAAGAAAATTAGTATTTATATATCATTAATATTTTTAAGTTTTTTAATTATACTTGATAGTGTAAATTCTTTAGATTATAAATTTTTACATAGGATTCAAAGCTCTGTAGAATTAGGATTAATGGGAAAAGGTGGAGGAGTTATAGGTAGTTTGTTTGGATTTTTCTTTTACCATTTATTTGGTTCTATTGGAACATATTTAATACTTTCTTTTATTATAGTAATTAACATTTTATTAATTACAGATATAAAAATTAAAGAGTTAATAAACTTAGTTAAAGAAGAATTTTTAAATAAGGAAAAATATAAAAGTAAATCTGAAAATATTAAGGAGCCATTAAATGAAAATATAAACAATATAAAATCTAAAGAGTTTAAACAAGAAGATATAAAGATCTTGGATTATAGAAAACCTGAAGTTGTAGATTCTGTTAAAACTTCAAATACTAAAAAAGAGGCTAAAAATGAAGTTGAAAATATTGATGATGAAATAAAAAGCAAAACAAGTTTATATAAATACAATATACCTTCACTTTCTTTACTTAATGATCCTAATAATGATGATAATATAGAAGATGAAGATCAAGTAAGAAATAATGCAAATATCATAAAAGAAACAATGAAGAATTTTGGCATAGATGCACAATTAGTTCAAGTTAACAAAGGTCCTACTATAACTTGCTATGAATTAAAACCTGCGCCAGGCATTAAACTTAGTAAAATTGTTTCATTATCAGATAACATAGCTTTAAGCTTAGCTTCTTCTGATATTAGGATAGAAGCACCTATACCTGGTAAATCTGCAGTAGGTATAGAAGTTCCAAATAAAATTAAAGGTAATGTTTTATTAAAAGAAATTATATTATCTAAAGCATATAAAGATATAGAGTCCAAGATACCACTAGCCCTAGGTAAAGATGTGTCTGGAGAGGTAATAGTATCTACAATTGATAAAATGCCTCATTTATTAATTGCTGGAGCAACTGGATCAGGAAAATCTGTTTGTATCAATACTATAATTATGAATATTATATATAAATCTTCTCCTGAAGAAGTAAAACTATTATTAATAGATCCAAAAGTGGTCGAACTTAATGTTTATAATGGTATACCACATTTATTGATACCAGTTGTAACTGATGCGAAAAAAGCTTCTTTTGCTCTTAATTGGGCTGTAGGAGAAATGGAGAAAAGATATAAAACATTTGCTGAGAACAATGTAAGAGATATAAGTTCATACAATGAAAAGTTCAAAGATGATAAAGACAATAAGTTTCCTATGATTGTTATAATAATTGATGAATTAGCTGATTTAATGATGGTAGCTGCACAAGAAATAGAAGAATATATATGTAGATTAGCACAAATGGCAAGGGCAGCAGGTATGTATCTAATAGTGGCAACGCAAAGGCCTTCTGTAGATGTTATTACAGGAACTATAAAGGCTAATATACCATCTAGGATTTCATTTGCAGTATCTTCTAATACAGATTCTAGAACTATATTAGACATGGGAGGAGCAGAAAAACTTTTAGGTAAAGGAGATATGCTTTTTTATCCTTCTTTTTATTCTAAACCTAAAAGGATTCAAGGAGCATTTATATCTGATAAAGAAGTAGAAAATATAGTAAATTCTTTAAAAGAAGACTATATTACTGAATATGATAAAAAAGCCATAGAAACTATTGAGAAAAATAAAGATATGAATATTGAAAATAGTGATGAATTGTTGCCAGATGCAGTGTCTTTAATTGTAGATGAGGGACAAGCATCTATATCTCAATTGCAAAGAAAACTAAGAATAGGGCATGCTAGGGCAGCTAGAATTATAGATGAACTAGAAGAAAAGGGAGTAGTGGGTGGTTATGAAGGTAGTAAACCAAGAAAAGTTTTAATAACAAAAGAAGATTTAAAATTATCATCAGAGGAGGAGTAAAATGAGTTTAAGAAAGATTTATATAGTGACATTAGGATGTTCAAAAAATCAAATAGATTCTGAATTAATGACAAGTATATTAAAGAATAATAATTATGGTATTGCTAATTTTTTAGAAGAAGCAGATATTATTATTGTGAATACATGTGGATTTATAGAAGCAGCAAAAGAGGAATCCATTGATACTATATGGGAAATGACTAAATACAAAACTATGGGCAGTTGTAAATATTTAATATTAACTGGATGCTTAGCCCAACGTTATTCAAAAGAATTATTAGAAGAGATAGAGGAAATAGACGCTGTAATGGGTACTGGAAACATAAATAAGATTTCTTCTATAATAAAGGAATTAGATGATAAGAAAAGTAAGATTGAAAAGGTTGATAATATAGACCAATTATATTTAGAAGACGTAAAGAGAATTAGTTTTAATACGACAGAATATGTTAAAATTTCAGAGGGATGTGACAACTTTTGTACTTATTGTATTATCCCTAAGTTAAGAGGAAAACATAGAAGTAGGCCAATGGAAGATATAATAAGAGAAGTAGAATATTTAGCAAGTAATGGAGTTAAGGAAATTATTCTTATTGCTCAAAATACTAGTGATTATGGTATTGATTTATACGATGAATACTGTCTATATAAATTAATTGATAATCTAAATGATATTGAAGGTATAAGTTGGATAAGACTTCTATATCTTTATCCAGATAATTTTTCTAAGAAATTAATTAATTCAATAAAAAACAATGATAAGGTTGTAAAATATATCGATATACCTCTGCAACATGTTAATAATAATGTCCTAAAATCAATGAATAGAAAAACAAATAAAGAAGATATTATCTCCCTTATTGAAAATTTAAGAAAAGAGATACCAGAGATTGTAATAAGAACTACTTTTATAGTAGGATTTCCTGGAGAAACTGAGGAAGAATTTCAAGAACTATGTGATTTTATATCTCAGGTTAAATTTGAAAAACTAGGAGTCTTTACTTATTCTAAAGAAGAAGATACTCCTGCTTATGATTTACCTAATCATATATCAGAGGAAGTAAAGGAAGATAGACAAAAACGTATAATGGAAATACAACAAAATATTTCTGAAGAAATTATGATGGCTAAAGTAAATAAAACCTATCAAGTTTTAATAGAAGAAGATGATGGGCATAATAACTATATAGGACGCTCATATATGGATAGCCCAGATATAGATGGAATTATATATATTAATTGTAATGAAAGTTTAAATATCGGAGATTTTGTAAAGGTTAATATTATTGATTATCTAGAATATGATTTGATAGGAGAGATTGTAAAATGAATTTAGCTAATAAGATTACTATATTTAGAGTATTTTTAGTACCATTATTTATGATAGCACTATATTCTAATATGGAGTATAGTACTATAATTGCGGCAATTATATTTATAATTGCTTCTTTAACAGATACTTTAGATGGTTATATTGCAAGAAGTCGAAATTTAGTTACTAATTTTGGAAAGTTTGCAGATCCTCTAGCTGATAAGATTTTAGTTTCTGCAGCTTTAATATCTTTATCTGATTTAGGAAAAATACCAGGATGGGTTGTTGTTGTAATAATTGCTAGAGAATTTACTATAACTGGATTTAGAACAATTGCTGTATCTGAGGGAATTACAATAGCAGCATCTTCTTTAGGTAAAATAAAAACTATAACTCAATTAATAGCTATAATATTTTTATTACTTAATAATTATCCTTTTAATTTAATTAATTTTCCCTTTGATATGATTATGTTATATATTTCATTATTTTTTACAGTTATATCTGGGTTTGATTATCTATATAAGAACAAATCAGTATTATTTTCAGGAGATAAATAAGAAAAGGGTGGTTATAAATGATAACAGCAGAAATTATATCAGTGGGATCAGAAATAACTTCAGGAAGTACATTAAATACAAATAGTAAATTTATAGCTAATATGTTATTAGAAATTGGTATAGAGCCTCTATATCATACATCAGTTGATGATGATGAAAAGAGACTTGAAAATATCATAAATACCGCTATAAAAAGAGTGGATCTAATTATTACTACTGGGGGTTTAGGGCCAACAGAAGATGATTTAACTAAAGAAGTTATTGCAAAGGCATTTGATTTGAAACTTATACCGGATAAAAATATGGAAGATACAATAAAGTCTATATTTGATAATTCATCTAGTATAATGACTAAAAATAATATAAAGCAATCATTTAAAATAGAAACAAGTGAGTTTTTGCTAAACTCTGTAGGTACTGCACCAGGTATATTTTTATCTAGAAATGGAAAGAAAATAATATTATTGCCAGGTCCTCCTAATGAAATGAAGCCTATGTTTTTAAATGAAGTACTACCATTACTATCTGGAGAAGATTATATTATAAGTAAATCTATAAATATTACAGATATAGGGGAATCTAATGTTGAGATGCAATTAAAAGATCTTTTACAATATGATCCTAATATAAAGATTGCCACTTATGCAAGGGAAACAGAAGTAGAGATAAAGATAATTGGTCAGTCTACCGGTGAAATAAAAGAACTTATAAAGCTTAAGAAAAATATAGGAAATTTAATCTCTATTATTGAAGATAGATTTAAAGAAAATATATATGGTTATGATAATACTCCTATAGAAAATATAGTTTTTAATTTGCTTAAGAGCTTGAATTATAAAATTGGTTTTTGTGAATCATGTACAGGAGGCTTATTAAGTGGCAAGTTTTCTAGGATACCAGGGGTTTCAGAAGTTTTTGATCGTGGAATAATTACTTATAGTAATCAAGCAAAAGTAGAAGAGTTAGGAGTAAGCAATATTACATTAGATCAATTTAGTGCTGTAAGCAAACAAACAGCTATAGAAATGGCTTTAGGCTTATTAAATAAGGCTAATTTGGATATAGTAGTATCTACTACTGGCTATGCAGGTCCAAATTCAGATGATGATAATTTGTCTGTGGGTTTGGTGTATATATGCATAGCAGATAGAAATAATACCAAAGTGATAGAGTGTAAGTTTAATGGAAAAAGAAGAAATATTCAAAATAAAGCTGTTACAAAATGCTTTTATGAATTAAAGAAATTTTTGACATAATTTGATTGACTTAATGTATTAAATATTATAACATATAACTAGAACTAGAGTTCGAAAGAGAAAGGGGTGACTCCAGTTTACAACTGGAATAATATGGCTGAAAGAAATGATATAACTGAAAAAAGCGAAAAAAATAAAGCCTTAGATTTGGCTATAAGTCAAATAGAGAAACAATTTGGTAAAGGCTCTATAATGCGATTAGGAGAAGGAGCCAAGCTAGATTTAGAAGTAATACCAACTGGTTCTTTAGATCTTGATATTGCATTAGGAGTTGGTGGTATTCCTAGGGGAAGAGTTATTGAAATATACGGTCCAGAATCATCAGGTAAAACAACAGTTGCTCTTCATATGATTGCTGAAGCTCAAAAATTAGGGGGAATAGCAGCTTTTATCGATGCTGAACATGCTTTAGATCCTGGATATGCAAGAAATTTAGGTGTTGATATTGAAAACCTTGTAATTTCACAACCTGATACGGGTGAACAAGGTCTAGAAATTGCGGAATCTTTGGTTAGGAGTGGAGCAGTTGATATTGTTGTTGTAGACTCTGTAGCGGCTCTTGTACCCAAAGCTGAAATAGAAGGGGAAATGGGAGACAGTCATATGGGACTTCAAGCTAGATTGATGTCTCAAGCCCTAAGGAAGCTTTCTGGCTCAATCAATAAGTCAATGAGTACAGTTATTTTTATAAATCAACTTAGAGAAAAAATAGGAGTTATGTTTGGTAGTCCTGAAACTACTACAGGGGGAAGAGCCCTGAAGTTTTATGCTAGTATAAGACTAGATATCAGAAGAATTGAGACTATTAAACAAGGCGATGATATGCTAGGAAATAGAACTAGGGTTAAAGTTGTAAAAAACAAAGTAGCTCCACCGTTTAAAAAAGCTGAATTTGATATAATGTACGGAAAAGGTATATCTAAAGAAGGAAATATTTTAGATACTGGCGTTAGTGCAGAGATTGTAGATAAGGCTGGTTCTTGGTATAGTTATGGTGAACATAGACTGGGACAGGGAAGAGAAAATTCAAAAGATTTTTTAAGAGATAATCCTGATATAATGGCAGAGATAGAACATAAAGTTCGTGTAAAGTATAATTTGATAAAAGAAAAAGATGTACCTGAAGAGGTTGCTAAAGATAATAAAAAGAAAGAAAAAGAAAAAGAGAAAGAAAAATAATAAACAAAACCTCCTTTAAAGGAGGTTTTGTTTTTGAGGTGATATTTTGAAGTTACTTTATTTTACAGATACCCATATTAGAGGGAATAATCCAAGAAATAGAAAGGATTCGTTTATAGACACCATAGAAAAAAAGTTAATAGAAATTACTAATTTGGTAAATGAATATGATGTTGATTTTGTATTACATGGTGGAGATTTGTTTGATAGACCTGATGTGTCTATTGCTATTGTTAGTAGGTTTTCTAAAATATTATCTAGAATTAAAGTTCCTTTGTATTTAATTAGTGGCAATCATGATGTATATGGACACAATCCTGATACTATAAATAGGACAATGCTAGGATTATTAGATGTTTTAGGATTAATTAAAGTTATTAATGGTAAAAAAGTAATTCTTGAAAAAGAAGGTATAAAAGTTGAGTTATCAGGTCAGCCCTATATATATGATATTGATAAGAAAGAAAATATAGATTATTATTTATTAAAGGAAAAAAATCCTAATGTAGACTACAGTATTCATATGATTCATGGTATGCTATTAGAGAGACCTTTTATTAAAGGTATTCCTTATACGCTTGTAGATGATATTAAAGAAACAGCTGCAGATATAACTTTATCTGGCCACTATCATAGTGGATTTAAAACCATAGAAATTGATGGAAAATATTTTATTAATCCAGGAAGTATGATAAGAATTACAAATAGTCTTAGAGAAATAGAAAGAAAGCCTAGGGTAATATTAATTGATTTAAATGAAACTATTAATATCGAATCAATATTCTTAAAGAGTGCTTTACCTGGGGAGGAAGTATTAGATAGGAAAGAAATAGAAAATAGTTTGTTTAAGAATGAAAGAATGCTAGAATTCAAGCAAACTATTAATGCAGCTATGGATTATGAAAGAATAGATATCAATGAAGTACTAATGCAGGTATCCAATGCTGAGGGTGTAGAGGATGAAGTCATAAAAGAAGCACTTAGAAGAATTTCCATAGCTCAAATGGAATCTTTGAGAGGTGAGTAAATGAAATATATAAAAAGAGTTATATTAGAAAATTTCCAATCTCATAAACATACAGTAATTGATTTTGAAAGTAGACTTAATGTTATAGTGGGGGCTTCTGATAGTGGAAAGACTGCAATATTAAGGGGTATAAGATGGGCTCTTTATAATGATCCTTCTGGGGATTACTTTATAAGAGAAGGTGCCTCTCAATGTAGTGTGACTATTGTTTTTAGCGATAATACTAAAGTTAAAAGATATAGAAGTAAAAATAAGAATGTTTATTATTTATATGATGAATCTGATAATGAATTTAAGTTTGAAGGATTTGGTACATCTGTACCCGATGAAATAATAGAAGCTACTGGAATCAAAAAAATCTTATTAGATAAAGATGTTTCTAAATCAATCAATATTAGTGATCAGCTAGAAGGTGCTTTCCTTCTTTCTGAAAAAACATCAATAAGAGCTAGTTCTATTGGATACTTAGTGGGTGTAGATATTATTGATGATACTTTAAAAGAAACCCTAAGAGAAAGAAGAAATTTATCTAACAAAAAAAGAAACATAGATGATAGTATTTTAAAATTAGAAAATGATTTAAGTAAATATGACTATTTAAATGAATTAGATAGAAAAGTAAGTAATTTAGAAGACACACTAAATACAATAAAGGATAAAGAAAAACTTTTAATTAAATATAAAGATATGTTATCAAAGTTTTCCAAGATGAAATCAGAAAAGACAAGATTAGAGATTTATATTGAAAAGTTGAAAGGCTTAGATAAAATTCAAATGTTATTAAATGAAATAGAGATAGTTAGTATGAAATATAGGCTATTAAGTAAGCAAAAAAAATCTCTGGAAGAATTAAAACTCAATAAATACAAAAGTAATAAAATACTTAATTCCCTTAAAGATATAAATATAATCAAGGAGAATGTTGATAAAATATCTGTTTTGGATAATAAAAAAACGAAATTAATGAAAATTAATATTAAAAACATGAAAACTTCTAATGAAATAAAAAACTATGAAAATATAAAAGGTAAATTAAAAAATTTAAATAAAGTAAAAGACGCTATAGTAGAAATTGATTTTAATACTATTCAATTAAATAAATTATTAAAAATTAAAAATAAAAAAGATAATATTAAAAAAAGCTTATCTATTGGGCATTTATATATGGATAATTTCAAAGGAATAGATCAAGTTTTACAAAATCATTGTCAAATAGAAAAAGATATGGCTATACTTAATAAAATTATGAAAACATATCTTAATTATAAAACTAATAAAGACATGACTATTGAATTAAATAAAAAAATTGAAGAATATAAAGATAAATTTAATGATTTATCAATTGAATATAAGGATATGCTTTTAAAAGAAGGTACTTGTCCATTATGCTTTAGTAATATTGATGATAAAAAGGCAAATTATATAATTAGCCAATACAAATAGGAGGTTAATATATGAATTATGAAAGACAATTAACTGTTTTAAAGGATAACTTAGAAAAGATTAAAAACTTAAAATACAAAGCAGAAGCTAGATTAGAACAGTTAACCCAGCAAGAAGATGAAATCAATAAAGAATTAAATGAATTAGGTGTAAAACCCGAAGATTTGGAAAGTGAGATAAAAAAACTAACTTCAGAAATAGAAAATTTATTTATAGAAGCAAATAATTTAATACCAAAAGACTTATTAGAAAAGAAGTGAACTTATGATTTATAATATTAATGAATTAGAATATAATTTAAGTAATTTAAAGGAATTTCTAGCTAGAGAAATGGGAAAAAAGGAAAAAATAGAAGAACAATTATTGGAATTGAAAAAAACTATTAATATAATTGATGATGAGATTGAATTGTTATCAAAAGTTGGGATTCTCTTACAGAAAACTTCAGAATATGCAAGAAATCAAGCTAAAGTACAAGTTGAATCTCTTGTTACTAAATGTTTACAATATATTTTTGAAACTAATATTGAGTTTTTAATTGAAATAGAAGAACAAAGAGGTAAAGCTAATGCTGAATTTTATGTTATAAATGAATTAGATGATATGACGATAAAAACAAAACCTGAGCTTTCAAGAGGTGGAGGGGTAGTTGATATTGTATCTTTAGCACTAAGGATAGCTTTTTTACAAACTCATAAACCTAAAATTCAAGGTCCTTTGATTTTAGATGAACCAGGTAAACATGTTAGTAACGAATATATCTTCAATGTAGCTGAGTTCTTAAATCAAACTTCTGAGTTGTTTAATAGACAAATAATTATGGTTACTCATGATAACCACTTGGCAGCAATTGGAAGTAATTCTTATAAAGTTGAGTTAAAAGGTTCTGTTACTACTGTAACTAAGATGACATCTTAATTATATCTTGACATTACCTTTTAAAAGTAATAAAATTAGGTTGTATGTATCTATACATGTTTATTGTTTTGATTTAATAAACTTATATTTAAAATAAAAATTTAATTAAAAAGGTTTATTGTTTAATAAGAATAAAAATGTGTTATGGAACTTGAAAATTAAATATAATGGAGGTGTTCAATCATTCAAAATTTACTAGTTGGTACGATTCTTGGAGCGATTATTGGAATTATTGCCGGTTATTTTATAAGAAAAAACATCGGTGAGGGTAAGATAAATAATGCTGAAGAAGTATCTAAAAAAATAATTGAAGAAGCTAAAAAAGATGCAGAATCAAACAAAAAAGAGCTTGTATTAGAGGCAAAAGAAGAAATGCTTAGGTTGAAAAATGAAACTGAAAAGGAAAATCGAGAAAGAAGATCAGAAATTCAAAAACTTGAAAAACGAATCATTAACAAAGAGGAAAACATTGAAAGAAAATCAGAGGTTTTAGAAAAGAAAGAAGAAAATTTGTTTAAAAAGGCAAAAGAATTAGATGATAAAAAATCTAAAATTGAAGAAATTTATGATGAGCAAGTTTTAGAATTAGAAAGATTATCCGGTTTAACTTCAGATGATGCAAAAGAACTTTTACTAAATGAAACAAGAAAAGAGATTGTTCATGAATCAGCTATTATGATAAAAGAAATGGAAAACCAAGCTAAAGAAGAAGCTGAAAAAAATGCCAGAGAAATAATATCTATAGCTATACAAAAATATGCTGCTGATCATGTAACTGAAACTACTGTTACGGTTGTTTCGCTACCAAATGATGAAATGAAGGGTCGAATAATAGGTAGAGAAGGACGTAATATCCGAACTTTAGAAACATTAACAGGAATTGATTTAATAATAGATGATACTCCAGAAGCAGTTGTATTATCAGGTTTTGATCCTGTAAGAAGAGAGATTGCTAGAATAGCTTTAGAGAAACTTATAGTAGATGGTAGGATTCATCCTGCTAGAATTGAAGAAATGGTAGGAAAGGCTACTAATGAAGTTAATAATATTATTAGAGAAGCAGGTGAAGAAGCAGCATTTGATGTAGGAATACATGGTCTTCATCCAGAATTAATTAGATTATTAGGTAGGCTTAAATATAGAACAAGCTATGGTCAAAATGTATTAAAACATTCTGTAGAAGTTTCACATCTTGCAGGTATTATGGCAGCTGAATTAGGATGTGATGTAAGAATAGCAAAAAGAGCTGGGCTACTTCACGATATAGGAAAGGCAATTGATCACGAAGTAGAAGGTCCACATGTGGAAATAGGTGTGGATTTAGCTAAGAGATATAAAGAATCTAAAGAAGTTCTACATGCTATAGAAGCACATCATGGTGATGTAGAAGCTAATACTATAGAAGCTGTATTGGTTCAAGCTTGTGATGCAATATCTGCTGCAAGGCCAGGGGCTAGAAGAGAAACTTTAGAATCTTATATAAAGAGACTTCAAAAGCTAGAAGAAATTGCAAATTCATTTGATGGAATTGAAAAATCTTATGCTATTCAAGCGGGTAGAGAAATAAGAATTATTGTAAAACCTGATGAAATATCAGAATTAGAAATGGTTCATACTGCTAGAGATATTGTAAAGAGTATTGAATCAGAATTAGATTATCCTGGACAAGTAAAGGTAAATGTTATTCGTGAAACTAGAGCTATTGAGTATGCGAAATAATAAATTTAAAACTATACTTAATTAATATTTTAAAATAAATTTAAAAGCTTAGTAAAAGGAGGCTAATTTGATGGATATATTAAAAGTATCAACAAAATCAAATCCCAATTCAGTTGCAGGGGCATTAGCAGGAGTCTTAAGAGAAAGAGGCAATGCTGAAATTCAAGCAATTGGAGCAGGAGCTATAAATCAAGGTGTAAAAGCAATAGCTATTGCTAGAGGATTTGTTGCTCCAGGTGGAATGGATCTTATTTGTATACCAGCCTTCACAGATGTCTTAATAGATGGTGAAAAAAGAACAGCTATTAAATTAATTGTAGAACCACGATAGTCAATAAAAAGACCTGCCTAAAGGCAGGTCTTTTTATAAAACAGTATAAATAACTAGGGGTGAGTTAGATGAAATTTGATTTACATGTACATACAAATCATTCAGATGGAATATTTTCTCCAAAAGATATTGTTGATTTAGCACGAAGTATCAATCTTGATGGGATTGCAATAACTGATCATGATATTACTTCTGGCTTACAAGATGTAATTGAATATTCAAAAGGATTTAAAGATTTAAAGATTATTCCAGGTATTGAATTTGGCTGTGTACACCAAGGTGAAGAAGTTCATATTTTAGGATATTATATAGATTATAAAAATCCAAAGTTAACAAAAGTTACAGAGAAATTAAAAAAAGCTCGTGAAGAACGTGGTATTAAAATAATAGAAAAAGTAAATCAACTAGGATTTAAAATAAATATAGAGGATGTAAAAAAGCTTACTAAAAATAATTTTATAGGAAGAGACCATATAGCTAGAGCTTTAACTAATAAAGGATATACTAAGAATGTTGAAGAAGCTTTTGAAAAGTATCTAAAATTAGGGGGACCAGCATATGTAAAACGTTATAAAATAACTATAGAAGAAACAATCAATTTAATTATAGAATTAAATGGAATTGCTGTATTAGCTCATCCTGGTCTTATAAACAATAAAAAGATACTAAGTTATTGTGTGGGAAAAGGAATTAAGGGAATTGAAGCTATACATCCTAGGCATAGTAAAAAGGATGTTCAATATCTTTTAAATTTTGCTTATGAAAACAAACTACTTACAACAGGAGGATCTGATTTTCATGGTAATAGGGGCAATGGTGATTTACGTCTTGGAAAGTACTATGTAGGAAATAATACTATTTTGCAACTAAAGGGGATGATATAATTGCAAAAATATAAGGGGCAAAGGCAAAGACAATTTCCAACTAAAATAAGCACAACTTCTTTTGTTAAGCTTTATATACTGCATTTATTGAATGAAAGTTCATACTATGGTAACGAGATTAAAGATGAAATTAAAAAACGATTAGAAAACAAATGGGAACCTAGTCCAGGTATGATATATCCTTTGCTAAGGCAATTAGAAGAAGAGGGGTATATAAGAGGTGCTTGGGATGAACCCAGTAAAAGATCTATAAGAAGATATAGGATAACAGATAATGGAATAGAACATTATAAAATATTACTATTGCAAAATAAATCTGCCTTTGATGATTCTTTACTTATTATAAAAAATGTGTTAAAAGATATATATAATGTAAATATTTAATTGATATATTATTTAAAAATATAACTACGGAGGTATAATTATTTATGAGCTTAAATCTGTCAAAAAAAGGTTTAATGATTGAACCATCAATTACACTTGATATTACTGCAAAGGCAAAAGCAATGAAGGATTCGGGAATTGATGTCATTAGTTTTGGAGCGGGGGAGCCTGATTTTAATACTCCTAAAAATATTCAGGATGAAGGCCTAAGAGCTATAAAAGAAGGATTAACTAAATATACACCAGCATCAGGAATAGTTCAACTTAAAAAGGCTATATGCGAAAAATTGAAAAAGGATAACAATTTAGATTATGAAACAAAGAATATAATTATATCTAATGGAGCAAAGCATTCTATTTATAATGCATTGATGGCAATATTGAATCCTGAAGATGAAGTAATATTTAGTGTTCCTTATTGGGTTAGTTATCCAGAACTAGTAAGACTAGCTGATGGTATTCCTGTATATGTGGAAACTAAAGAAGAAAATAATTTTAAATTTACAGTTAATGATTTAAATAAGGTTTTAACTGAAAAAACTAAAGCAATAATACTTAATAGTCCAAATAACCCTACAGGATCTGTATATAGTAAAGATGAATTGGTGGAGATTGCTAATTGGGCCGTTGAAAATAATATATTTATAATTTCAGATGAAATATATGAAAAGTTAATATATAGTGAAAAAGGACATGTTCCCATAGCAACTATTAATGAAGATGTTAAAAAATTAACAATATTAATAAATGGAATGTCTAAAGCTCATGCTATGACTGGATGGAGAATAGGCTATGCTGCAGCTCATGAAGACATTATTAAAGTAATGAGTAATATACAAGCTCATTCAACATCTAACCCTTGTTCTATCTCCCAGTATGCTAGTGTCGAAGGGTTATTAGGAGATCAAGGCAGTGTTGATGAAATGAAAAAACATTTTGCTCAAAGAAGAGACTATATGGCAAAAACTATTAATTCAATAAAAGGATTAACATGTAAAAAGCCTGAAGGTGCTTTTTATATAATGATGAATTTTACAACTCTAATAGGCAAAGAGATAAAAGGAAAAGTAATTAATTCATCATTAGATTTTAGTGGTCTATTATTAGAAGAAGCTAAAGTAGCAGTAGTTCCTGGTATAGCATTTGGAGATGACAAATATGTAAGATTATCCTATGCAACTTCCATGGAAAACATTGAAAAAGGATTACAAAGAATTAAAGAAATAGTAGAATTATAAAAATAAATAATTAAATGTAAGCGATTTCATAACAAAAAAGAGTTAACATAATAAGATTATGTTAACTCTTTTTTGTAGATTCTAAATATTATTATATGATAAATATTTAAATAAAAAACCACCTAAATAAAATTTAAATTTTAATACATATATTGATAATAATAAATTTAATTTAAAATTTGAATTTTGATAATGCAATTTAATTGAATAAAGATGTAATAATTA
>CAZMMV010000024.1:0-20582 GCA_964567475.1 uncultured Tissierellaceae bacterium
GACTCTTAATACTATATAATGTTTTCACATATTTGTCAACTGTTTTTTAGAAGTTTTTTTTAATTCTTTTTTTTAATCTTCTTTTACAATTTTTGTATCTGCAACAGCTGACTTTTATTATAATACATTGTTTTTGATATAAAGTCAATACTTTTTAATAAAGTTTTTAAAAAAGATGATTTGCAACCACGCTACCTAATGCTATCGAATACAGCTTAGCCTCGCTATTATCAGCTCTAGAGGTCAATACTATAGGTAGCTTAGCTCCCATAACTATCCCTGCTGATTTCCCCTTAGCAAAGTAAGTTATACTTTTCCCTATACCATTTCCCATTTCAATATTTGGCACTAAGATAACATCAGCGTCTCCTGCTACATCTGATTTATATCCCTTTATTCTAGCTGCCTCTTTTGATATTGCTAAATCAAGTGCCAAAGGTCCATCCACTATAATGCCATCAGAGAACTCTCCATTTTTATACTTCTTCTTTAACAAATCAGCTTCCACTGTAGCTAACATCTTTGGATTAACTTTTTCCTTGGCTGCTATAGCAGCTACTTTTATAGTTTCTTTTCCCATAGACTTAGCAACCAAGGCTGCATTTTCAATTATTTTTACTTTATCATCTAGATTTGGTTGTAAATTCATTCCACCATCTGTCAAGTAAATTAACTTATTATAACTTGGGATTTCATAAATCATTACATGACTTAAAAGAGAATCTGTTCTTAAACCCCATTCTTTGTTTAAGACAGCTTTTAATAGTATAGATGTATCTATTAAACCTTTCATTATAAAGTTAGCTTCTCCACTTGATACCATTTTAACCCCTATTTCTGCTGCATTTGTTAAATCTTCTTCATTTATTATCTGATATCCATCTATATCTATATCATTTTTTTTAAATATTTCTAAGGTTTTATTCTTGTCTCCTATTAATATAGGATTTATTATCCCTAGTTTCTTAGCTTTATCTACTGCATAAATTACTTCTTCATCATGACAAGCTACTACTACTAACTTCATAGGCTTATTTCCCTTAACTCTTAATAGATCTGCCAATTTTTCAATTTTCATAGTTTTACCCCCTTGATTTTTTAAATAATTCCTCCAATCTTTCTTTTTGAATATTCATATTCTCATCATTAGGATTTAATTTTACAGCTATGCTCACATCTTTATATCCTTTTTCTAAATTATCTAATTGAAGATAACCAAGTGCCCTATTGAAAAAAAGCTTATAATCATCTTTTATATTTTTTATACCTTGTGTAAATACATCTATAGCTTTCTTTATGTCGCCTAAATAAAAATGACAAATACCAAGTTCATTATAAACTTCAGCTTCCATGTTATTTTCTTTTAAAGCCTTTTCAAAATATTCTATAGCCTTTTCATAATCATTTAAACCCTTGTATGAAGCACCTATTAAATAGTTTAGTTGCCACCAATCTTTAAGTTCAGGTAACAATTTCAATAAAGATGATAATGCATTGTCAAATTGATTTATAGATAAATATGTCATTCCAGCTTCTAAAAGTGCGCTATTCTCTATACTTTCTAATTCTCTTCTTATTTCTTCTAGTCTCAATTCATCTTTATCTAATAGTAAATATTTATTCCAAATTAATTTTGCCTTTAAGTTTTGTTCAAAATACCTATAATGATATCCTAGTTTGTAATAAGCTAATGGATACTTATCATCTATATCTAATATAGATTCTAATTCTAATGTAGCTTGTTTAATAAACTCCATACCTTGCTTTTCTTTTTCTATTGATAAATATCTCTTACCAATGTTTTCTAAGGCCAAAGAATAGTTAAACAATCCATTAACATTTTCTGGATTAATTATTTTTAAGGATCTAAAACAAATTGCACCATTGTCATAATCTTCTTTATCCATAAATCTAATACCTTTGTAGAAAATATATTCTTCCATGTTTTTATCATAAGTATTTATAATTTCTTTATAGTTTTCTATATAAGGGAAGTCTTTATCTATTCCCATTAAGTATATGATAGCATCTACTATATTAGTAAGCTTAATTTCCTCTTCCAAATTTCCCTCTTTTATCTCATCTATTAATTCTTCTGTAATCATGGGAAGAGGTATATCATCTTCTATAGAGTATCCATCAATATTTAACTTTGCATCATCTTTTAATTCAATAAAAGTAACCTTATCTGTATTTTTTTTAAAATATTCATTAATAATTTCCATCTTTTACACCTTCTATCCTTAAAATTTGTTCATATACATTCTTTTTCGTCTTGTACTAGTACTTAAAAGCTTATACAAATGGCCCCTATAAACCATAATAAAAGAAAACAAAGCTTGAGCAATTAAATACTTAGCAATATCAATTATTCTAAAACTAGATAAATGTGATATATGAGTTGTAAATATTCCAGATATAAAATTACCTGTTAATAAATAAAGTACTATAAGCATAGTAACATTAGGTAATAGCCAATTAACCCAATTTTCTTTCATAAAATCTACTGAATACGTAATACTGCTCATTGGATCCAAAACTTTTAAATATAGAGTCTCTGGTAATGGATTCAATAGTATAAATATAGATATACTAACTATCAAATTTAAAATATAAGCATTATTTCCCAATATATCTGTAATCAAAGATATTAACATGCTCCCTATCCATGCATAAAAAAACACAGTATAGGTTTTTCTTAAAAAATGAGTAAAACCATCTTTAAAATCTTGAAAATGTAAGCTATTATAATTAATTACATTATATAAAAGATATAAGTAATTAGAAATAAGACTAGCAGAAGTTAATGCCAATATCAAACCAGCTAATATACCAAGTATTCCTCTAAAGAATGTGTTTATCAAGATTATAATGACTAAATTTAATATCATATAAGCTATTCCAGAAAAAATTATGATCCAATTATCTTTTAAGCTAGACATAGTTTTTTTAAATGTTTGTTTGTTTATAATTATAAAATCTTTTAATATATCCAAACTACATCATCTCCTTTGCAATATTAGTTATATTATAGACTTTACATCTATTAATTACACCTTCTTTATAATCAAATAATATTTCTATATCTTCTATCATATCTTTATCAAAAGAATATTTATTTTCTATTAGTCTAAAAACGTTTACTTTAAATGTTCTTATATCAATATTTCTAATAACTTTCTTTGTAGGTAAATCTTTATATTCTTCTAAATACATATTTAAAAGTCTATCATCCTTTAATATATCATGAGTGGTCTTTAAGTCTACATTATCTTTAACTCTAAGGACTCCCTTGGGAACTTTATTCCCCTTATTATTCATTATAAAATCTAATTTAACTAAATTACTAAAAACTGAAAAATCCTTAAAATCTTTATACTTGTAGTAGTCTATAAGTATATCATAAAGTTTTTTTCTACTATTTGAAACTTTATTATGTCCTTTTTCTTCCCAATAGCTAGAAAAATCATTGTAAAACTCAAACGGATTATTATAATAATAATTATTTATTATATATTCCAATGAATGTTGGAAATAACCTTCATTATAATATTTCTCAACTAAATCTTCTATACCCTTTAGCTTGATTATTTCTCCATAAGAAATGTATCTGCTCTCTAAAACTTCATATGGTGGAACATCTAAATATTTGTATCCGTATTTCTCTTCATCACTCCTAAGCTCAGAACCTTTTAATAGCTTTAAAAATCCCAATTGTATCTTTTCAGGCTTTATATCGTATATATCATTAAAAGACTTGCCAAAGCTATTATAGTCCTCATAAGGCAACCCTGCTATAAGATCTAAGTGTTGATGTATGTTCTGATAGGACTTTATCTGTTTTGTAACTTTTTTAAGTCTTTCAAAATCAGTAGTTCTACCAATAGCTTTTATCGTCTTAGGATTTGTTGTCTGAACTCCTACTTCAAATTGAAATAATCCTTCTTTTACTGTAGATAAAAATTCTAACATTTCATCATCTATTAAATGTGCTGTTACTTCAAAGTGAAAATTAATATCATTAGGATCCTTTTCTATTATAAATTTCATTATTTCCATTGAATATCTCTTGTTGGCATTAAAAGTCCTATCTACAAACTTTACCTGCTTAACATTAGCTTCAATAAGATTATTTAATTCTTCCTTTACTTTATCTAAGTCAAAATATCTAACTCCTTTTATAGTTGATGATAGACAAAACTTACAAGCAAAAGGACATCCTCTTGAACTCTCAAAATAAACTATTTTATTTTTGAAATCATCATCAAAATTTATATATGGAGAAGGTATCTTATCTAAATCATATATTAAAGGTCTAGGAGGATTTTTTATAATCTGATTTTCTTTAAAATAAATAAGGCCATCTATATGACTTAAATCTTTATCATCATTTAGTAAAGATTTAGTGAGTTCTCTAAAAGTTTCTTCACCTTCTCCATATATTACATAATCTATATATGGATTTTCTTCTAGTACTCTTACTCCATCATAGGATACTTCTGGACCTCCTAATATAATCTTTAAATCTGGTTTTACTATTT
This sequence comes from uncultured Tissierellaceae bacterium, assembly GCA_964567475.1. GTDB lineage: Bacteria > Bacillota > Clostridia > Tissierellales > Tissierellaceae > CAZMMV01. The sequence goes on from CAZMMV010000024.1 coordinate 4,542, forward strand.
TAAGTGTTTCACATATTTCAAATGTTTCAATTGAATTCCAAATATATGTGGAAAAGCATATTATATTTACATCGCTTTTATATAAATCTGAAACTATATAATCTATATTTTGATTTATTGTATATTCTCTTATTTCAACATCTAATATATCTTTTATATAGTCCTTAAGATACCTAATAGATAATGATGAGTGAATAAACTTAGAATTTAAAGTACTTAATATTATTTTCATTATATCTCCTTCTTTTTTCAGTATTAAAGCTATTATAACATTACTTGTTAATCTTATACAGAAGAAATCTTAAGATTAAAAGAATAAGGATTGATATTTACCCTCTATTACTATAAAATAGATTGTAGAATATAACAAGAGAGGGGAAAGTCTATGCAAGAATTTGATAAAATTTCTATACAAGAAATGTCTAAAAATGATATGCTTTTAATTATCGCTGCGTTAGAATATACAGGGAATAATACTAAAATAAATGATTTTATAGATTTAAAGAATAGTATAGTAGAGGAACTTAGCTCTCTAACCGAAATTAATGAAAAAGATTTTATGGAATACTTAGAAAAATAAAACCCTAATTTTAGGGTTTTATTTTTTATATAAATATTTACATCTTTTCTGGAGCTTGAATTCCTAGAAGGCTTAGACCTGTTTTTATTACTATTTTTGTTGCGAAAGATAACATAAGCCTTGCCTTTTTAAGTTCTTTATCTTCTGTATTTATCGTTACACTATTATAAAACTTATTATATGCCTTAGCTATTTCTACTATATGTCTGGTTACAAAGTAAGGCTCATATTTTTCCATTGAGTCTACTATTACCTTAGGAAATTCATATAAAAGTCTTGCTATATTTATTTCTTCCTCCGTTTTTAACAAACTATAGTCTACTTCTTCTTCTGAATTAAATTCTCCTCTTTCTAAAAGAGAGTTTATCCTAGCATGAGTATATTGAACATAAGGGCCTGTTTCACCTTCAAAACTAAGGGTTCTTTCCCATGAAAATACATAATCCTTAATTCTTTGATTAAATAATTCTTGGAATATTACAGCTCCTATACCAACTTGCTCAGCGACCTTTTCCTTGTTTTCTAAATCTGGATTTCTCTTGTTTATTATATTCATAGTGCTTTTTATAGCTTTATTTAGTACATCTTCTAAAAAGACTACTCTACCCTTTCTAGTAGATAATGTGCCATCTTCTAAACTTACCATGCCAAATGGTATATGGATGCAATCCTTTGCCCACTCGTGTCCCATAAGCTCTACAACTTTCATCCAAGCCTTAAAGTGAAGATTTTGTTGTGAAGCTACTACATATATATTCTTATAAAAATCATAGGTCTTTTTCCTATAAAGTGCAGCTGCTATATCTCTAGTTGTATATAATGTTGAACCATCCTTTTTCATTATAAGAGCTGGTGGCATTCCATATTCTTCTAAATCTACTAAATAGGCTCCTTCTGATTCTTTCATCAAGTCTTTTTCCCTTAATTCATCTATTACAGCAGGCATCTTATCTGAATAAAAACTTTCTCCTGCATAGGAATCAAATTTAATATTTAAAAGATCATATACCTTATTAAATTCCTTTAAAGATATTTCTCTAATCCATTTCCAAAGTTCTAAAGCTTCTTCATTTTTATTTTCTAATTCTTTAAACCAATATCTAGCTTCATCTCTTAATTCTTCATTTTCTTCTGCTTCTGTATTAAATCTAACATATAACTTTAGCAATTCATTGATTGGATCTTTTTCTATAACTTCTCTATCTCCCCATTTCTTATATGCAGAGATTAACATTCCAAATTGCGTACCATAATCTCCTAAATGGTTTATAGATACAGTGTCAAATCCTAAAAAAGTAAATATTTTAAATATAGCATTTCCTATAACTGTTGTTCTTATATGTCCTATATGAAATGGCTTAGCTATATTGGGTGAAGAAAACTCTACTATTACCTTTTTTCCTTTTCCCATATCTGAAGAACCATATCTAGTCGTTTTTTCTTTGATTTCATTTAAAGTTATTTCTATTAATTTTTCTTTATTTATAAAGAAATTAAGATAGGGACCTTTATTTTCTATTTTTTCAAAGTATTGGTTTTCTCCAAATTTCCCTGCTATTTCTTCTGCTATTTTAACTGGTGCTTTTCTAAAAATCTTAGCCAGACTAAATACTGGGAATGCATAATCTCCCATATCATAAGATGGTGGTACCTCTATTAATAATGATATTTCTTCTTCTGTTAGTTCATCAACCTGTGATTTAATTAATTTAATTGCTTCATCCTTAAAGTTTAACATATTTTCCTCCTTAAATTTTCAATAAATACCTACATCAACTCACTACGTTCATTGTGTTAGGTCATGTCATGCAGTAGTGCTACTCAAATCCATTTGCTCGCTTCACTCACATGGATTTGGTGCACTTTGCGTTTGACCTACATCAACTCACTACGTTCATTGTGTTAGGTCATAAAAAAGCTCCCGCCCCTTAATTATAAGAGACGAGAGTTATCCCGTGCTACCACTCTTGTTGACACTGTGTGCCCACTCGATGTTTTAACGCTACTGGCGTAATATCCTATTTATTTCAGATATATTCTCCTGAGCTCTATTCAAATATCTCCTCTGAACTGGCTTTCAACTACCCAGCTCGCTTTATCAAAGTAAATACCTTACTCCCTCATTCACAGAATTATATATAATTACCTTATAATATACCTTAGTTTGCTTATGAATTCAAGCTATATTTTTAATATTCATTTCCTAGTAGCTATATTAACACCTGCTTATGTTAAGCTACTTCATTTCTACTATTGTTACTCCATCTCCACCTTCGCCCATTACTCCTAATCTATGGGATTTTACATTTCTATGATTCTTTAAATATCCTTGTATTCCAGTTCTAAGTACTCCTGTACCTTTACCATGAATAATACTTATTTCTTTTAAACCTGCTAAATAAGCATCATCCAAATATTTATCTACTTCAAGAAATGCTTCATCTAAATTCCTTCCTCTTAAATCTATTTCCGATTTTATATTTTTAGATTTAGAACTCATAATTTTCTTTGTACTTACATGTGCTTTTTCTTTTGCATCTGAAGTTGCCCTTTTTAAAGTTAGCACATTTGCGTTTATTTTCATTATACCTACTTGAATCATTACATTACCATTTTCATCTGGAGGATCGATTACAGTTCCCTTTTGATTAAAAGTAAGTAACTCTACAGTTTCACCTTTCTTTAAGTTTTTAGGTGGCTTGTTAGATTTTACATTTAATACTTCATTAGATAATTCTCTTTCTCTATCATCTAACTTAGATCTTAATTCATTCTTTGTTTCTTCTATCTTTCGATTTCTCTCTTTGCCTATTTCTGTGGAAATATCCCTCAATTCTCCCAATAAATAATCTGCATCATTTTTAGCTCTTCTAAGAATATCTCTAGCTTCTTCCTTAGCCTTATTTAAAGTTTTATCCCTTATTTCTTTTGTCTTTTGCTTTTCATTTGATAAATTTTCTTTTAGTTTTTCTAATTCCTCTTTATACTTTTCAGATTCTCGTCTATTTTCTTCAACAGCTAGCCTATCTTTTTCCATTACTTGAAGTACATCTTCAAATTCAATATTTTCTTTTGAAATTAATTCTCGAGCATAATCTATTATATAATCTTGCAATCCAAGTCTTGAAGATATTTCAAATGCATTTGACTTTCCTGGAACACCTATTAATAATTTATAAGTAGGACTTAAAGTCTCTACATCAAATTCTACAGAAGCATTGTTTACTCCTTCTGTTGTTAATGCATATAGTTTAAGTTGACTATAATGCGTAGTCGCTATAGTTCTTACATTTAACTTCAATAAGTGATCCAGTATTGACATAGCTAAAGCTGCACCTTCTGTAGGATCTGTTCCTGCTCCTAGCTCATCAAATAATAACAAACTATTATATTTCACCTTTTCAAGTATATCTACTATATTTACCATATGAGATGAAAATGTAGATAAACTTTGCTCTATACTTTGTTCATCACCTATATCTGCAAATATTTGATTAAAAACTCCTACTTGAGAATTAAAATCTGCTGGTATATGTATCCCTGACTGAGCCATCAAAGTAAGAAGTCCTACAGTTTTTAAACTCACAGTCTTACCACCAGTATTTGGTCCTGTTATTATTAATGAATTAAATTCCTTTCCTAAATAAACATCTATGGGAACAACTTCTTTTTCCTTTAAAAGAGGATGTCTTCCTTTTTTTATATTAATATAACCATCTTCATTTAATATGGGCTTAGTAGCATTCATATCTAAGGCCAGTTTACCCTTAGCAAAAATAAAATCTATTTCCTGTAGTATAGTTTGATTCTTTAGTATCCCTTCTGAGTCTTCTCCAACTAAGTTTGAAAGTTCCCTTAATATTCTTTGTATCTCATCTTTTTCTTTTACTTCTAATTCTCTCAATTCGTTATTTAAGTTCACTACCGTCATTGGTTCTATAAATACTGTAGCTCCACTTCCACTCATATCATGCACTACTCCAGGAATACTTGCTTTATTTTCTTGCTTTACAGGAACTACATATCTCCCTTCTCTCATCGTTACTATACTATCTTGTAAGTATTTTTTATGACTTTGAGAATTTATTAGAGAATTTAATTTATCTTTTACTGATTCATTTTTATTATTTATTTGTCTTCGAATAGTCTTTAATGTAGCACTAGCATTATCTGAAATCTCATTTTCAGATATAATAGCATTATTTATTTGATCTTCTAAATATTTATTTATTTTAAGCTCTTCTACTAATCCCTCTAATATGGGATATTTAGATAGCTTATCTTCTTTGCTTTCTTTCATAAAAGCTTTTAAACTTCTTGATACCCTAAGAGAGTCTGATATTTTTATAAGACCCTTTGGAGTAAGAGACCCACCTATTTCAACTCTCTTAACCTCAGGAATTATACTATTAATCCCATATAAGGGGGGCTGGCCTTTTTTTATCAAAATAGTAAGAGCTTCCTCTGTTTGTCTTTGAAGATACTCTATATCATCCAAATTAGTCAATGGTACTATTTCTTTAACTTTATTTTTTCCTAGAGTAGATTGTGCTTTATCAACTAAAAGCTGAATTATCTTATTATATTCTAATGCATTTAATGTCTTTTCATTCATTTTATCACCTCTATTACAGAACACCTCTAAAATAGTGCCCATTAGTTATATCTTTGTCTCTTCTATAATCAGCGATTATTTCTTTTGCACGATTATCATCTATATAATTTTTTGCATAATCATAAAAAGCTTCTTGAATATATTTAATATTATCTTTTTCCACAGTAAAATCAAGTCTAGCCATATTAACCCCACTATTATATATGGATACTAAACTGTCTAATACCATTAGTGGAACAGAATTATAAATAGTAGTCAATCCTTTTCTTCTTTCAATAGGAAATTCTACCTTAATCCTATCTTTTAATTTATATCCACTGGCAAAATTACAAGTCTCACAATCTCTATCGTCTTTGCATCCTTTAACTAAAGACATAGGACAATATTTAGTTACCATAGCTGGTAAATGTCCATATACTATAGTTTCATTTACAACATTGGATCTATTATTTATATTTTTTATTTGATTCAAAGTAAGTTCTGGAGATAGAGTAAGGCTTGCTAAATTTAATTTATTCAAATATTCTAGGGTGAAACTATTAAATATATTAAGCCCTATATCCCCATGTATCTTTAAATCAAAATTATCCATCATATATTTCATTGTTCCTAAATTAGATACAGAAATACCATCAATTAGACTTTCTATTGGCTTTATAATCATTTTCATCTCTTCTAAATCTCTTTCATATAATATCTTATCTGTCCATATATATACTTCTTTATTATATTCCTTAACTTTAGAAATAACTGCTTCCAAATTATCATAAAAACCTATATAAATCCTATCCATTTTTTCTAAGTCTAGTTGTTTAAACTGTTCTTCTTTCATTACTCTTATACTAATTTTATTATCTACATCTCTTTCTTGTCTCTTATACTGAAATATAGATTTCTTTTTTTCCTTATAATCTTTATCATCTATGACTTCCCTATGATTATCTAGCCTTATTATTTTATCTAATGCATCTGTGGCTTCTCTTCTTAGTGAATTTAATACTGATAGAGGTAAAAATGCATTTTCATCTAAGCTTAATTGCATATAACTTATTTCATAATTAGTGTCTCCTAACTTAGATAACTGTTCCTTTATCTTTTCCTCAGTTAATCCTAGCTTTTTAGCCACTTCTACTACTTTTTCTCCTAAAACCTCAATGCTTTCATCCCTATACTTAATTTTAAGATAAGGCTTCTCACCTATTTTTATACTAGCCTCCATGTATATAGGATATTTTATATTTTCGCCTTGATAACTATCTTTAGCTCTAGATAAAAGTTCTACTGATGAGCTTTTATATACTAAGGTGTCATTTAATATATATCCTGGTTTTTCTAAGCTAATTGTACTTCCTGCTTTAGCATCAATAGGTGATTTTATTCCAGTATATTCACCATCTCTTAATTGAAACTCTAGTCCATCTCCCACTCCTATATCTTCATCTAAAAGAACATATACCTTATATTTATCCGCTCTAATGACTCTTCCCAATAAAAGTCCTTTATTATCTGGTCTATCTATTGTAACAAACTTACTTCCCCAGTCTCCCATTCCTATTCCTTTTGTAAATCCTCTATTAAATATTTGTTCTACATCTTTTTTATCTTCTTCTTTTAAATCTTCTACACCATTGTCTAATGCTTTTCTATAATTTTTAACTACTGTAGCCACATACTCTGGCCTTTTCATCCTACCTTCTATTTTAAGAGAAACTACACCACTATCTATTATCTTGTCTATGCTATCTAATGAATTTAAATCTTTAGTACTAAGTATGTGTTTTTTATCCCAGTTATCTATTAGTTTCCCACTTTTATCCACTAATGATGAAGGCATCCTACATGGTTGAGCACATGTACCTCTGTTGCCACTTCTACCACCTATTAAACTGCTCATCAAACATTGTCCTGAATAAGAAACACATAAAGCCCCATGAATAAATGTTTCTAATTCTATGGGAGTATTATTATGAATATATTTTATTTCATCAATTGGTGTCTCTCGAGCCAGTACAATTCTTTTGAATCCCATATTATATAAGAATTCTGCTCCTGATAAGTTGTTTATAGTCATTTGAGTACTTCCATGCACTTCTATCTCTGGGAAAAACTCCCTTATAAGACTTGCTAAACCTAAATCTTGAACTATTAATCCATCTATGTCTATTTCATATAAAAATTTAATATAATCTATTGCCTCTTCTATTTCTCCATTATCTATTAATATATTAACTGTTACATATATCTTTACTTGTCTTAAATGTGCGTAACTAACTGCTTCTTTCAATTCATTAGAATCAAAATTAGAAGCATATTGCCTCGCATTAAATAATTTTCCCCCTAAATAAACTGCATTTGCACCATTTTGTATAGCAGCATAAAGAGCGTCCATACTTCCTACCGGAGCTAATAATTCTATATTATTATTCACAATCTTTAACTTTCCTCCTTAACAAGAACCTTTTCTTCACTATCTAGTTTCTTAAGTAATTCTCCTAGTTCTTTTTTGGTTTCTATTAATTCTATTTGATTTTCAAATACCTTATCTTGTAATGACTTTATCATCTTTTGACTATCAATAAGTTCTTTTTCCTTTATTTCTAAAGCTTCTTCATATTTTTTAACATCTTGTATTGAATTATCTTTTTCTAATTTAGATTTTATAAAGTTATTCTTGTATTTTCCACATTCTGTCTCTAACTCTTCTATAGTAGTATTAGCTTTTTCTAACTTTGATATAACGTTTTCATACTTCTGTATGGGATCCTTTGCTTGCTTCTCTAATTCTTCTAATTTTTCTTTAGTCGTATGATATTCATCAGCGATATTTAAAGCTGCCAATATTGCAGACATAGTTTGACTAAGCTTATCGTTGTTATTTGCCAAATCCTTTATCTTCTTATCCACATATCTAGCTATATTGACAACATATTGTTCATTTTTAGATCCTACTACAGTAAAGTTACGACCATCTATCATTATGTCTACTTTGTTTTTTTCTGTCATAACCCTTCACTCCTTTATAGTTTGTATTGTATATATACTACAAATAAACCTATTCTCCTTCTTATTTGTAAAAAAAGAGTAGAAATTTCTACTCTTTTTTAAGATCTAAGTTCTGCATTAAAAGTATTAGTTAAATCTTCAATTATGGAATTTTGGATTTTATTTACTTCTTCATCCCTAAGAGTTCTATCTTTCGATCTATAAGTTATTGAATATGCTACACTTTTCTTGGATTCAGGTATTTGATCTCCAGTATAAATATCAAACAACTGAACCTTTTCAATTAAATCTTCTCCATGTTTAAGTATTATTTTTTCTATTTCTCCTACCAAAATATCCTTATCTATTAAAATAGCCATATCCCTTAGCATTGAAGGATATTTAGGTAAACCTTTGAATTTTATATCTAATTTTGTTTTTTCTATTATCATATCAAAATCTAATTGAGCCAGATATACTCTAGTCTTAATATCATAATTTCCGCATACATCTGGATGTACTTCTCCTATGATTCCTAGTTCTTTGCCTTCTAAGATAAGTTTAGCTGTTCTACCTGGATGAAATGTAGGATGATTTTCTTCTACAAGATACTCTATCCCTTTAATTCCTAGTCTATTTAAAGTTTTATTTATAACTTCTTTTAAGTAATAAAAATCTTTTTCTCCATAAACTCCAAAAGATAATATCTTATTTTCTTTTGGTAAAGTTTTTATTGGCATTTCTCTAGGTATGAATATATTTCCTATTTCATATAAGTAACACTCTTCTACCCCTCTATTATAGTTTCTGCTAATTAACTCTAACATATTGGGCATAAGAGTTGTTCTCATTATACTATAATCTTCGCCAAGTGGGTTTATTAGTTTTATATATTGTCTCAATTTGCTATTTTCTGCTATGTTAACCATTTCATATGCCTTAGGACTTATAAATGAATAAGTCATTACTTCATTTAAACCAAATGCTGTGAGAATTGATTTTGTCTTGTCTTCTATTAATTTTTCATAGGGCTTTTCTCCCCTTGTTAAAACTCCTACTAATGGTTTACTTTCTATATTATGAAAACCATACATTCTACCTATTTCTTCTATTAAATCAACTTCCATTTCTAAGTCTAATCTAAAAGTAGGTATAGTTGTCTTTATTAATTTTTTATCAAGTACTGATTTAAGTCCTAATCCATTTAAATATTTAATCATTTCATCTGTCTCAATATTTATTCCTAATATCTTATTTGCTCTTTCTGGCCTTAAACTTATTATTTCTTCACCTTTTACCTCTTTATATATATCAATAGATCCTTTAATAACTTGACCTGATTTAGTCTCCTCTATTAATTGACATACTCTATTTACAGCTACTTCACTTAAATTTGGGTCTATGCCCTTTCCAAATCTATTAGAAGCTTCACTTCGTAAATTAAACTTTTTAGAAGTAAGTCTTATGCTTTTAGAATCAAAGTTTGCCCCTTCTAAAAGTACACATTTTGTATCTTCTGATATCTCAGTATCATATCCTCCCATTACTCCTGCTATTCCTATAGCTTTATCAGAGTCTGCAATAACTAAATCAGTAGCACTTAATTTTCTCTCTATCTCATCTAAAGTTTTAATTGTTTCTCCTTCTTTAGCTTGTCTAACAATAATTTCTTTTCCCTCAACTTTTTCTAAATCAAAAGCATGTAAAGGCTCACCATATTCTAACATTACAAAATTCGTTATATCTACTATATTATTAATAGGTCTTATGCCTGCTTCCATAAGTCTTGTTTGTAACCAAAGTGGAGATGATTTTATCTTTACATTCTTGATAACCCTACTGTAATATCTATTACAATTAGGTGATTCAATTTTTATATCATTTAAATAATCTTTTATATGGTCTACTTCATTTTTTATATTTATATTAGCTTCATTTAAATTTAATCCAAAAGTTGCTGAGGTCTCTCTAGCCATACCAACGATACTAAGACAATCTGGTCTATTTGGTGTAATTTCAAATTCTATTACATCTTCATCTAAATCCATTATATCCACTATTGAACTTCCTAAAGGATACTCTTGGTCTAATACAAAAATACCATCCTTCATTTCCTTAGATATAACATTATCTCCATATCCTAATTCAGTTAATGAACAAAGCATTCCGTAGGAGTTAACTCCTCTAAAGTCTGTTTTATCTATATTTATATTTCCTGGTAACTTAGCTCCCACTAATGCTACTGGGACATAATCCCCCTCACTTAAATTAGTAGCTCCTGTTACTATTTGCAAAACTTCATTTCCTATATCTACTTTACATATTAAAAGTTTATCTGCATTTTCATGTTTTATTATATTAACAATCTTTCCTACTATTATATTTTCAATCTCACCCTTAGATGAAATTATAGATTCTACATGGGAGCCAGACATTGTAAGTTTATCAGCTATTTTCCTAGAATCTTCTTTTATATCAACATAATCTTTTAACCATTTTATAGGTAATAACATTATCTCACTCCTATCTAGAATTGTTTTAAAAATCTATTATCATTTTCAAATAATAATCTTATATTATCGATGCCATATTTCACCATGGTAATTCTGTCAATTCCCATGCCAAAGGCAAAACCACTATATTTTTCTGAATCTATACCACAATATTCCAACACCTTAGGATGTACCATACCACAACCTAGCAATTCCATACTCCAACCTGTATTATTGCAGCTTGGGCATCCTTTACCCCTACACTCTAAGCAAGATACATCTACTTCTGCAGAAGGCTCTGTAAAAGGAAAATGATGTGGCCTATATCTAGTTTTCATATCTTTACCAAATAATTCTTTTATAAATATATCCAAAGTATGAATAAGATTAGCCATATTTATATTTTCATCAACTACCAAACCTTCTAGTTGATGAAACATTGGTGAATGTGTATCATCTACATCATCAAATCTAAAGGTTCTCCCTGCTGATACAATTCTAAGAGGTGCACCTAATTCTTGCATAGCTCTAATTTGAACAGGTGAAGTATGAGTCCTTAGTAAGATATCATCTGTTATGTAAAAAGTATCAGATAAATCCCTTGAAGGATGATTTTCTGGTGAATTTAAAGCATTAAAATTATTTTCTACTGTTTCAATTTCTGGTCCTATTACTACAGAGAATCCCATACTTACAAATAAATCTTCTAGCTCTTGCACAGTAGCCAAAAGAGGATGTCTATGCCCTATCATTTCACTGTCCGTTGAAACTGTAATATCAATTTTTTCTTTATTCATCTTGATTTTTTTAATTTCTTCATTCAATATATCTTTTTTAGAAGATATATTATCTTCTAATTGATTTCTAATTTCATTTGCAATTTGTCCAATTACAGGTCTATCTTCAGAATTCAACTTTCCCATATCCCTTAAAATAGAAGTTAAATCTCCCTTTTTACCTAGGAATTTTATTCTTAACTTTTCCATTTCTTTTAAATCTTTGGATTCTTTAATACTGCTTAATCCTACTTCTTTAATTTCATTAAGTTTTTCTATCATTTTTTCTTTCATCATTCTACTCCTTTATCTAGTATAAAAACAAAACCTCTCATCATAATAAAGGTTATAACTTCCGTTATTTACTTAATTATAGCATTTACAATTTTAAAATTCAAGAGTTATAAAATTCTCTGTTTCATAGCTTCATACATTATTATAGAAGCAGCAACTGCGGCATTTAATGACTCAGCCTTTCCTGTCATAGGTATCTTGATAAGTTTGTCAGATAATGCAAACACTTCCTTACTTACTCCCTTAGATTCATTTCCTATTGATAGTACAAAGTCTTCCTTAAAATCTGCATTATATACAGGAATACTCCCATCTAATGCTGTTGAATATATATGGATATTCTTAGATTTTAACCTTTCAAGCTCCTCTATTCCCTTTGTGAAATATAAGGGAACTCTAAAAATAGACCCCATAGTTGCTCGTATTACTTTAGGATTATAAGGATCCACAGATCCTTCTCTAATTAGTATACCAGCTATGTTAAAAGCATCTGCTGTTCTAATAATAGTTCCCATATTTCCAGGATCTTGAACTCCATCTAAAAATAAAAAAGATTTATTTCCTGAATTATATATTTCTTCATTATCTCTATAAATTATATTTGAAATTCCCATTATCCCTTGAGGGTTTTCAGTATCTGAAATTTCCTTAAAGATATTCTCTGGTACATATACTAAATTATCAAAATCACATATCTTAAGAAAAAAATCTTTACCTTCTTCATTTTCTAATAATAAATCTGTATAAATAATATATTTAATGGGATACTTATTTTCTATTGCTTCCTCAACTATCTTTATTCCTTCAATTAAATAAGCTTTATATTTTTGCCTACCTTTCCTTCTATATAAAGATTTTATATCTTTTATTAATTTGTTTTTAGGACTTGTTATTTGTATCATTTTCTTCTTCAGCCCTTTTTTCTATTTTACTTATATCTTTAGTTCTTCCTATAACAACTAGTATATCATTAGCTTCTATAATATCTTCTCCATTTGGTGGAACTTTAACATCATTTTCTTTTTTTATAACCATAACATTAACCCCATATTTAGAAGATAGCTTAAGCTCTTTCAAAGATTTATTTTTCCATTCATTTAAGGCTGTAATCTCTAAAATACCATAATCTGGAGACAGTGCTATAAAATCTAAAATATTAGTGGATACTAAATTATGTGCAACTCTCATTCCCATATCTCTTTCTGGAAATACTATCTTATCTGCTCCAATCTTAGAAAGAACTTTTCCATGAAGATAAGACTGGGCTTTTGCAACTACTTTTTTAATTCCCAATTCCTTAGCAATTAAAGTAGCCATAATAGAAGCTTCTAAATCTGAACCTATGGATACTATAGCCACATCAAAATTACTCAAACCTAATTCCTTTAATACATTTTCATCCATTACATCTGCTTGTACTGCATGTGTGACTTCTTCAGAAATTTCTTGAATAGCTTCAGTACTTTTGTCTATAGCCAAAACTTCATGCCCAAATTCATGTAAAGTTCTAGCAACAGACTTTCCAAATCTTCCGCAACCTATAACTACAAATGATTTCATCCCAACCACTCCTTCTATCCTACTATAATATTACCTTCTGCATATCTATATTTCTTAGCTTTATTCTTATTAGCAAAAGCAAATGCCATTGTCAAAGGTCCAACCCTTCCTGCATACATTGTTAGAGCTATAATAAATTTACCTATAGATGATAAATTTGGGGTTATTCCCCTAGTTAATCCAACTGTAGCAAATGCAGAAGTAGTTTCAAATAATACATCTAAAAATATAAAATCCTCAGTAATAGTAAGTATAGTAGAAACTACTATAATCAGAGTCATACTTACAACAACTATTGCTAATGATCTCTTTATTATATCTTCATTTATCGTCCTTTTATATATAACCACATCTCTATCTCCTTTAACTATGCTAATAGTAGTCATTATAAGAGTAGCTATTGTTGTAGTTTTAGCCCCTCCCGCTGTGGAACCAGGAGATCCCCCTATAAACATTAATATAATCATAAAAAAAGTTGTAGTATCTAAAATACTAGCCATATCTACAGAATTAAACCCTGCAGTTCTAGTAACTACAGATTGAAAAAATGATGATATTATTTTTTCACTAGAACTCATATTACCTATTGTATTAGGATTATTAAATTCAATTATTAAAAATACTAGCATACCTAATGTCAATAGTATAAATGTAATACTTAAAACTACCTTAGTATGTAATTTAAACTTTTTAAAACTTCTATTTCTTGTTACATCTATAAACACTGTAAATCCTATACCTCCTAATATTATCAATAAAGAAATCGTCATATTTATAACAAAATCTCCTGCAAATGGCACCATGCTATTTCCTGTAATATCAAATCCTGCATTACAAAAAGCAGATATGGAATGAAATATAGAAAACCAAATACCCTTGACCCATCCATATATTGGTATGAATCTAATAGACAATAATATTGAGCCTATTCCTTCAATTGCAAGAGTAGACAATAAAACATATTTAGTTAATTTTACTAAACCTGACATGGACTTTTGATTTAATTGTTCCTTTATAACTAATCTTTCTTTTAAGCTTATCTTTTTTCCAATTATTAATGCTCCAGCTGTTGCCATAGTCATTACACCTAATCCACCTATCTGTATAAGCATAATTATTACAATCTTACCAAATAATGACCAATATTCCCCAGTATTCACAACAGCTAAACCTGTAATACAAACTGCAGACGCCGATGTAAACAATGCATCTATAAATCCTATACTTTCACCTATTTTAGTAGCTATGGGTAAATTTAACAATATCGCCCCTAACAATATTAAACTTCCAAATCCTAACATCAGTATTCTTGGAGGGTTTAATTCAAATCCTCTGATTTTTTTCAGTGCTTTTCCCATTTTTATTCCTCCTAATTATATATACAAAATTTAGTATATCACAACTAGGTAGATGTATAAATAAAAAAATAAAAGTCCCACTCTGGAACTTTTATTTTTTAGTTACCTTTTGCTATTTCTACTAATTTTGAAAAACCATCTGCATCATGTATAGCCATTTCTGAAAGCATTTTTCTATTAATTTCAATATTTGCTTTCTTTAAGCCATCTATAAATCTACTATAACTCATTCCATTTAATCTTGCTGCTGCATTAATTCTTGTAATCCAAAGTTTTCTAAAATCTCTTTTTCTTGTTTTACGTCCTATATATGCATAGTTAAGTGATTTCATAACTGCTTGATTAGCTGTTTTAAATAATAGTGATTTGGCACCAAAATAGCCCTTTGCTTGTTTCAGTACTCTTTTATGTCTTTTCTTGGCATTTACACCTCTTTTTACTCTTGCCATCGTTCTCACTCCTCATATTCTGATTTAATTTTATCCTTATGGTATCATTGAATCTATTCTTTTTTGATCGCTTTTACTAACTAAGGATCCTTTTCTCAAGTTCCTAGTTCTCTTAGCTGTTTTCTTGCCAGTTAAATGGCCTTTATATGCTTTATATCTTCTGATTTTACCAGTTCCAGTTCTCTTGAATCTTTTTGCTGAACCTCTATGGGTTTTCATTTTTGCCATTGTACTTCCTCCTTATTTCTCTGATTTTGGTACTAGATGCATAGTCATATTTCTACCTTCTAATCGAGGTCTCTTCTCTACATCTCCAACTTCTTTTGTCAACTCAATGAAATCATCTAATACTTTTCTTCCCATTTGAGTATGACCCATTTCTCTACCTCTAAATCTAACTGATACTTTAACCTTATCACCAGATTTTAGAAATCCAATTGCCTGATTAGCCTTTACATTTAAATCATGGAATTCGATATTTGGTGATAAACGAGTTTCTTTCACATTTATAACTTTTTGTTTTTTTCTAGCTTCTTTTTCCTTTTTAGCTAATTCGTATTTATATTTACCATAATCCATAATCTTACATACTGGTGGCTTGGCCTTTGGAGCAATCTTTACTAAGTCTAATTTTCTTTCTTCTGAAGTTTCCATCGCCTTTAGTAAGGATACAACACCCAATTGTTCACCATCAACATCAATCAATCTTACTTCTCTATCTCTAATTTCTTCATTGATTTGAAGTTCTTTAATAATCCAGCACCTCCTAATTATTTTTGACAATATTAAAAGCGGGTATAAAATACCCGCTTAGTCTCCATTAATTAACAGTCTCATGCAAAGATAAGACTACTTTAATATTTGCTACCCTAAGAGCAATAGGCTATAAGGTGAGAAGCGGACACTTCTACTTTGCTTTAATATTTAGTTTACTA
>CAZMMV010000025.1:0-19750 GCA_964567475.1 uncultured Tissierellaceae bacterium
AAAAACTCTTGGGCTAAATCTGTGTATGCCTCAGCACCTTTAGACTTTTTATCATAGTCTATGATAGATAATCCATGACTAGGTGCCTCAGCTAGTCTTACATTTCTTGGTATAATACTTACATATACTTTACCTTTAAAATAAGCCTTAACTTCTTCAACTACTTCTATAGAAAGGTTTGTCCTTCCATCAAACATACTAAGAACCACACCTTCAATTTCTAAATTTGGATTTAATCCTTTTTTTATTAACTTAATAGTATCAAACAACTGACTTACTCCTTCTAAAGCATAGTACTCACATTGAATAGGTATGATTACACTATCAGATGCTACTAAGGCTATTATAGAAAGTATACCTAGTGAGGGAGGACAATCTATAAATATAAAATCATAATCATCTCTTACATCTGCTAACTTGTCCCTTAATATATTTTCCCAATTTCCTTCTCTAGCAAGTTCAATCTCTAGTCCTGCAAGATCATTGTTTGCCCCTACTATATGAACATTCTCTGCACTTGTCTCCATAATAGACTCTTTCAAGGCTACTTCGTCTACTAATACATCATAAATAATAGGTGATGATTTATCATCTTTATTTGCACCTAGTCCAGAAGTCGCGTTGCCTTGGGGATCCATATCTATTAGTAGTACCTTTTTTCCTTCCTTTGCCACTCCAGCACTCAAATTAACAGAAGTAGTAGTCTTACCTACTCCACCTTTTTGGTTGAAAATAGAAATAACTTTACCCAAAAAAATCACCACCTTTTCCTTATAATTATATAATATCAGATTAGTGAAATAATACAAATACATATTTAATGTTCCACATGGAACATTTCTTTTATTATATCCTATATCTCAATAAAAAAGAAGAAAAGCATATAATGTTCCACATGGAACATTATATGCCTTTTAAAGTTTGTGTTTGATTTGATTTGATTTTATTCTATTGGAATATTTTTTGTTTCTTCTCCCTTTTCTTTTTTGGGGATGCTTATACACAATATTCCTTCTTCTAACTTAGCACTTATATCGTCTTCTTTTACATCTCCTAAATATATACTACGACTCATAGAAGAATATTTTCTTTCCTTGTGAATATAGTTCTTTTCCTCTTTGTCTTCATCTACTTGTCTTTCAATAGAAATACTAAGTCTTCCATCATATAGCTGAAGATCAATTTCATCTTTTTTTATACCTGGTAGCTCTACTTCTATTACATACCTATCTTTTTTGTCTTCAATATCTAATTTGAATGTATCTCTACCTAGATTTCTACCAGCCGATAAGGGTTCAGTAAAAAAGTCATCGAGCATATTATAAAAATCCTCAAAACCACCTGATGACCTCATTCCATAATTTCTGTTAAAAGGTACTAGTTTTTTCATAATACATCTCTCCTCTTTTATTTTTATAATTTTTATTAGCACTCTCGACCACCGAGTGCTAACTATATTTATATTATAGTATGTTTTTAACTGTTTGTCAAGTATAAATCCTGTATTTATCTAGCTTATCCTACTATAAAAAAGGAATGTTCCACGTGGAACATTCCTTTTTTATTATTTATTATCTAAGTTTTATTTTGGTATCTTAACCTTAACTTCTACATAGTCACCCTTATCTACTTCTTTATATTCTGCAGCTATTCCAGTATCCTTTATGGCTGAAAAAGCCTTTTTTATTGTATTTAAATATATTCTTATATTTATCATACTTTTTATATTTTGCTTTCCTTCTTTTGCTTCTGTCTTTGTCAAATCATTTAGTATACCATCCACTAAAGCTTCTGTTCTGCTAACATTTAAATCATCCCTAATGGCCCTATCTAATATCTTCCTCTTTAGATTATCATCAGGTAACTTTAGCAAAGCTCGTCCATGTCTTTCTGTAAGTTCATTTTCTAACAAGCTCTTTCTTATGTCTTCAGGCAGTTTAAGAAGTCTTAGCTTATTTGCAATAGTAGATTGGCTTTTACCCATCTTTGCAGCAATCTCCTGCTGAGTAAATCCATGATCTACTATAAGGTTATTATAACCTTCTGCTTCTTCAATAAAGTTCAAATCTTCTCTTTGTAGATTTTCCATTAATGCTATAATGGCTGATTCCTTGTCCCTATATTCAACTATTATGGCAGGAATCTTCTCAAGTTCTGCCATTTGTGAAGCTCTAAGCCTTCTTTCTCCCGCTATTAATTCATAAGAATCAGGTTTTATTTCCCTAATGCTTATAGGTTGAATTACTCCATAAGCTTTTATTGACTGGCTTAATTCTTCCAAAGACTTTTTATTAAAGTTTCTTCTAGGCTGATATGGATTTGGTTTTATATAGGATATTGGAATATATTGGAGTTCAGCTTTTATATTTTTCATCTCAATCCCTCTTTTCAATAAACTTTATCATATACTATATATTCTACACGTCACTCTATATTTCCTTCTTTATTTCCAAAGTTTTTTCATACAAATTTCCCTATATTATAAAGGTTTTTTCTTTGGTTTGCCTCCACCTCTAGGGTATTTTGTCGGAGTTTCTTTTATTTTCTCTATTATTATAAGAGAATGAATTATGTCAGAATTAGGAAGCTTGATTTTTTCTACTTTTGCTATACTTCCTCCTAATGTCTTAATAGCTTTTTTAGATTCTTCAAGCTCTTCTTCTACATCTGGTCCTTTCATTGATATAAATTGTCCGCCTTTTTTTACAAAGGGCATACAGTATTCTGATAAGGTATCTAAAGATGCAACCGCCCTAGATATACAGATGTCATACTTTTCTCTATAATCTGCAGTTCTTCCAAGTTCTTCTGCTCTACCATGAACAGCTTCTATTCCTTTTAAGTCTAAAGAATCAATAACTTCTTTTAAGAAAACAATTCTCTTATTTAAGCTATCTAGTAAAGTTACACCTAGATTATTATTGATAATTTTAAGAGGTAATCCTGGAAATCCTCCGCCAGTTCCAATATCTATAATAGTTTTTTCCCCTTTAAACAAATTTGTCATATAAGGAGTTAAACTATCTAAAAAGTGCTTTATATCTATTTCTTCATCTTCTGTTATTGCTGTTATATTTATCTTTTCATTCCATTCTTTTAATAATTTCTTATATATAATAAATTTATTTTTCTGATCATCATTTAGTTCTATATTTAACTCTACTATTCCATCTAATAGGGTTTTGATACTATTCATGTTTTTTTGCTCCTTTTAATCTTCTTTGTTGCTCTAAATAAATTAATAATACATTTATATCAGAAGGTGATACTCCTGATATTCTAGAAGCTTGACCTACAGTTTCAGGTTTTATCTTATTTAGTTTTTGATTAGCTTCATTGCTCAAGTTTTTAATTAAATCATAATCAAATTCTTGATCTAATTTTCTATTTTCCAACTTTTTAAATTGCTCTATTTGTGCCTCTTGTTTTTTTATATATCCTTCATATTTAATTTGAGTTTCTACTTGCAATCTAATTTCCCTTAATAGTTTTGGCCTATCTTTATCAAGTTTTTCTAGTAAATCATATTTTAGCTCTGGCCTTTTTATTAAACTATAAATACTAGTTGGTGTTTTTAAAACTGCAGTATTTAAAGACGCTAAAAATTTATTATTTTCTTCACTTGGATTAACTTGAACCTTTTTAAGTCTACTCAGTTCTTCTTCTATAAGTTCTTTCTTTTCTAAAGTCTTTTTATATCGCTCTTCAGACACCAATCCTATTTCATATCCACGTTCTGTTAGCCTTAGGTCTGCGTTATCTTGCCTTAAAGTTAGTCTGTATTCAGCCCTAGAAGTCATCATCCTGTAAGGCTCCTCTGTGCCCTTAGTGACCAAGTCATCAATTAGGACTCCTATATAAGCTTCTGATCTATCTAATACAAAAGCTTCCTGGCCTCTTATATTTAAAACAGCATTTATACCAGCAATTAATCCTTGGGCTGCTGCTTCTTCATAACCTGATGAACCATTTATTTGTCCAGCAAAAAATAGGTTCTTTATATGTCTATGTTCCAATGTTCTTTTTAAAATTGTTGGATCTATAGAATCATATTCTATTCCATAGGCAGGTCTCATAAATTTCACATTTTCAAGTCCTATTACTTCTTTGTACATTTCTATTTGTATTTCTTCTGGTAAAGTAGAACTTACACCTTGCACATACATTTCTTTTGTTGATAAACCTTCTGGTTCTATAAATACCTGATGTTTATCCCTATCTGCAAATCGAACTACCTTATCCTCAATAGAAGGACAATATCTTGGGCCTACTCCATCTATTTCTCCGGCATACATAGGAGAACGATGTAAATTTTTTCTTATTATATCATGGGTTTTTTTTGTCGTATATGTTAAAAAACAAGGCACTTGTTCTCTATCATAAACCTTATCCATATTTAAAAAAGAAAATGGTATTACCTCACTATCTCCAGGTTGAATCTCCATTTTACTATAATCTATACTATCTTTATGAACTCTTGCTGGAGTACCAGTCTTCATCCTTCTTAGTTTAAATCCTTTTTCTTCAAGTGCGCTAGATAGTGGTATAGAAGGAAACATACCATCTGGACCTGATTGATAATTTACTTCACCTATATATATTCTCCCTCGCAAATATGTTCCAGTAGCTAATACAACTGCACTACATTTATATATACCACCTGTTCTTGTCAGTATACCTTTTACCATATTATCTTCTATTAATATATCTATTATTTCGCCTTGTCTAAGTGTTAAATTTTCTTCATCTTCTAATACCTTTTTCATCTCTGTATGATATATCTTTTTATCAGCCTGAACCCTCAAAGAATGTACTGCTGGTCCCTTAGAAGTATTTAACATTTTTGACTGAATAAAAGACTTATCGATATTTAAAGCCATTTCTCCACCTAGGGCATCTATTTCCCTTACTAAATGACCTTTCCCCGTTCCTCCAATGTTTGGATTGCATGATAAGGCAACGATAGAGTCTAGACTCATAGTCATAACTAAAGTTTTCATTCCCATTCTACTACTAGCAAGACCCGCCTCAACTCCTGCATGTCCTGCACCTATTATTACAACATCATATTCCCCTGCATCATACTGTCTTAATTCTTTCATATTTTTCACCTTTCTAAAGTGAGACAAACAAAAAGAACCCTCCCTGTTGTTTGCTCTGTTTTAAAATGTCACCAAATCTACACCTATTTTCCTATACAAAACTCAGAAAATATCTTATCTAAAATATCTTCTTCTATAGTATCTCCAGATATACCACCTAAGTTTTCCCAACAATTCCTTAGATCTATTTCTATACAATCAATAGGAACTCCCATTTTTATATCTTCTAGGGCTCCTTTAATATTTTCTAAGGCTTTAACTAATAAATCTTTATGTCTTACATTTGTAATAGTTGTATCACTATTTACTTCTACTTGACCGCCATAAAACATTTCTTTTATCTTTTCTTCCATTAAATCTACCCCTATTCCTGACTTAATAGATGTTGTAATCAATGCTTTATCGTCTACTAGAGTTTTTAATTTCTTTTCATCTGTTACAGATTCTAGATCTGTTTTATTTAAAAGTATTATACTTCTTTTTTCCTTTATTAAGTCTATTATTTCATAGTCATCATTGGATAATTCCGTAGAAGCATCAAACACTGCAATAATTAAATCTGCACTCTTTATTGTTTCTTTGGCTCTACTGACTCCTATTTTTTCTACTTCATCTTCTGTGATTCTAATACCTGCAGTGTCTATTATCTTAAGTGGAATCCCATCTATATTTATATATTCTTCTATAATATCTCTAGTTGTTCCTGGTATATCAGTAACTATAGCACGATTTTCCCTTAATACTGCATTTAATAAAGATGATTTTCCTACATTTGGTTTCCCAAGGATTACAGTATTTAAGCCTTCTCTCAGGATTTTTCCCCTATCTGCTGTTGCTAATAAAATTTCTATCTGTCTTTTTACTTGTTCTCCCTTTTCTTCTAGATCATCATAGGTTACTTCTTCTATATCATCTTCTGGAAAATCTATTGAAACTTCTACATGGGCTACCATGTTAAGAAGTATTGCTCTTATTTCATCTATCTTTTTTGATAGAGACCCTCCTAATTGATCCAATGATGTTTCAAAACTTTTATCTGTTTTCGCATTAATCATATCCATAACAGCTTCAGCTTGAGATAAATCAAGTCTGCCATTTAAAAATGCTCTTTTAGTAAATTCTCCAGCCTCAGCCATTCTTGCTCCATTATTTAATACTAGTTCCAAAACCTTTTTTACTGAGATGATACCACCATGACAATAAATTTCAACCATATCTTCTCTTGTATAAGTGTTAGGTCCCTTCATATAAACTATCAATACTTCATCTATTATTTCATCTTTTTCTTTATCTACTATATGTCCATATGTTAACTTTCTACTCAAATCTTTATCTAATTCATCTACTTTATTTCCTTTAAATATCTGGTTAGCAATAGATAAAGATTTTTTACCACTAATTCTAACAATTCCTATACCAGCTTCACCAACAGCTGTTGATATAGCAGCTATAGTCATAATCTTCACCTCTCTCTAATATATATCCGGGCAAGTAAATCTAAAAACCCAGTATAAAACTGGGTTTTTAGATTTATTTAAATTGAATAACTACTCTTCTATAAGGTTCTTTGCCTTCACTATAAGTTGTAACATTTTGAACCTTTTGCAAGGCAGAATGTATTATTCTTCTTTCATAAGGATTCATAGGTTCTAGTTTTATTGGTCTTTTTGTATATTTAGATTTCTCAGCCATTTTATTAGCCAATCTTATTAAGGTTTGTTCTCTCTTGTCCCTATATCCTTCAATATCTATTATTACTTTAGTATAAGTATCCCTATTTCTATTAAGGGTTAAGTTAAGTAAATATTGAATTGCATCTAATGTATTTCCCCTCTTACCTATTACTATGCCCTTATCTGTAGAAGATATTTCAGTAATATCTATAAATAATTTATCTTCTTCTTTTTCAATAACATTGACAGCACTAACATCCATAGCATTTAATACTTTTGTTAAAAAAATATCTGCAATTTCTTTAGGATCATATACTATTGAAACTTTTACCTCTGCATCTCTGCTTCCAATTAAACCAAATAAGCCTTTACTTGGCTCTTTTACTATCTCTATTTCAACATCTTCTTCTTTAGTATCTAATTCAATTAAAGCCTCTTGAATTGCCTCATCCACAGTTTTTGCTACTTTTACGACGGATTTCATGACTTTAATTCTCCTCCCTCAGTATTACCCATAGCTTTCTTTGAAACTAATTGTTGTATTATTGTAAAAATATTACTTAATACCCAGTATAATGCCAATCCTGCTGGAAACTTACTTGCAGAAAAAAATATCATTACTGGCAGAAATACATTCATCATCTTCATTGTAGATTGTTGTTGTGGATCTGATGAGGGCTGGGCCATTGTTTTACTCTGAATAAATGTAGTAAATCCTGCTAATAATGGTAATCCCCACATTAAAGGGTCTGGATTTTCTAAATTTGGTATCCATAAAAAAGTCTTATTTATTGCTTCATAAACACCTGGTGTTTTAAATACAAATCTTGCTGGTTCACGCATTACCTTGAAAAATGCAAGAATAATAGGAAGTTGTACTATAAGTATCAAACAACTAGAAGCTGGATTATACTTTTCTTCTTTATATAATTCCGACATTTTCATTTGCATAGTTTGAGGATCACTTTTATATTTATCTTGTATTTTTTTCATTTTTGGCTGTATTGCATTCATCTTTTGTGAAGATCTACTTTGACTTATACCTACAGGTAAAAGAAGTAGTTTGAATATTATAGTCGTTATTATAATTGCCATTGCATAATAAGAAAAATTCTCTGGTTCTATGCCTATGTTTGAAACTACATCATAAACAAACTTTAGAAGACCTCCTAGTAAATTACCTAGAAAACTCATCATATAATTAAACCTCCTATTCACTTAAGTGGATCATATCCCCCTTTATTAAAAGGATTACATCTAAGTATTCTCTTAATAGTTAAAAAAGTTCCCTTAATAAAACCATACTTTTGGTAGGCTTCTAATGAATACTGGGAACATGTAGGGTAAAACCTACAATGACTTCCAACTAAAATATATTTAGATATAAATTTCTGATAAAATCGTACTAGTAATATAGCTATTTTAGCCATTTAATTCACTTTCTTTTTTGTTATCTTTCCTAATTTCATAATATGCATCATAGCACTCTCTAATTGTTTATAGGAAATGTCTACTACATTCTTTTTAGGTATGAAAATTAAATCGTAATTATCTTTAACTAAATCAAAATTCAGTCTATATATTTCCTTCATCTGTCTTCTTATTTGATTCCTAACAACACTATTGCCTATCTTTTTTGTAATAGAATATCCAACTCTGGTATATCCTAAATCATTCTTCATTACATAAAGAATCAAATTTCTATTCCAATAATTTTTACCATTTTTATAGACCTTTGCAAACTCCATATTACTTCTCAATCTATATTTTCTATCCATTCGTCTACTCCTAACATACCTACTTATAAAAAAGACCACTTATTTCAGTGGCCTATGCAGTTAACTTTTTTCTTCCTCTTTCTCTTCTTCTTTTTATTATAGCTCTTCCTGCTTTTGTTTTCATTCTTTTTCTAAATCCATGTTCTCTGCTTCTTTTTCTTTTCTTTGGTTGATAAGTTCTTTTCACGAAAGCACCTCCTTCAATATTTAACTTCAGAAATCTATAAAATAATATAGAGTTTTCATATATAAAAATAAACACTACTATTTATTATATTTACTATGTACTTATATGTCAAGATATATAAATAAAAGCTTTGTAGATAAATTAATCTACATTTTTTACAAAGTTGTGGATAAGTTGTTGAATTAATTCAGTTTTTTTGATATTATAATATGACATGTGGATACTTAGAAAAATGAATCAACAAATAGAAGTTATGCACATTGTGTGGATAACTTGTGGGTAACTTTATATTAATTTCAACTGAAAAGTCAGATAAGTTCGTTAATTGCTTGTTTGTTATCCACACAGCTTGTTGATTTTTTAATGTTAATAACTAAAGATACTTGTGTTTTTTAAAGTTATTAACATTTTATTAATATATTATACACAGTTTTTTTATCAAAACTATTTATTTTTAAAATTTATATCCAGTAACAATCTGTTGATAACTATGTTTATAACTTTAAAAATTTAGTTTATTTTTTTTTCTATTGGCAATAATTTTAAGAAACGGAGGTATAAAAATGTCATCAAGTTTAGATAATATTTGGACTGAAGTACTAAAATTGATCAAAGTTGAATTAACTGAAGTTAGTTTTAATACTTGGCTAAAGACAATTGAACCAGTCAGCATATCACAAGATAAAGTAGTTCTTACAGCACCTAATGAGTTTACAAAGGGCATTTTAGAAGGTAGATATTTAAATCTTATTAAAAATGCACTTACTCAAGTAACAGAACAGGATTTTAAGATCCATTTTATAATACCAGGTGAAGAAGAATATACAAATAACGAACAATCAATAAAGCAAAATCATGAAAGTAACAACAATCAAAGAGCACAACTAAATCCTAAATATACTTTTGATAGTTTTGTTATTGGTAGTAGTAATAGACTAGCACATGCTGCTTCTTTAGCTGTTGCAGAAGCTCCTGCTCAAGCATACAATCCTTTATTTCTTTATGGGGGAGTTGGACTTGGTAAAACGCATTTAATGCATGCTATTGGCCATTACATACTTAGTCAAAATCCAAATACAAAAGTAGTATATGTTTCTTCAGAAAAATTCACTAACGAACTTATTAATTCAATTAGAGAATATAGAAATGAAGAATTTAGAAATAAATATAGAAATATTGATGTACTCTTAATAGATGATATTCAATTTATTGAGGGAAAAGAAGGTACACAAGAGGAATTTTTCCATACTTTTAACGCACTACATGAAAATAATAAACAAATTATAATTTCCAGTGATAGACCTCCAAAAAAAATTCCAACTTTAGAAGACAGGCTTACTTCTAGATTTGAATGGGGATTAATTACAGATATTCAGCCACCAGATTTCGAAACTAGAATTGCTATACTGAGGAAAAAAGCTAAAATTGAAAACATTACTGTAGATGACGGTGTAATGTCTTATATAGCTACAAAAATCGAATCAAATATTAGAGAATTAGAAGGTGCTCTTATTAGAGTAGTAGCCTATGCTTCACTTACAAACTCTGAGGTTACTAAAGAACTAACAGAAGAAGCTCTAAAGGATATTCTATCTGCAACTAAATCAAAAGAAATAACTGTTAACTTGATTAAAGATATAATATCTAAAAATTATAATATTAAAATGGATGATTTTAATTCTAGGAAAAGAACTAGAGCTATTGCATATCCTAGACAAATAGCTATGTATCTCACTAGGGAGTTAACCGATTTATCCCTACCTAAAATAGGTGATGAATTTGGTGGTAGAGATCATACTACAGTTATACATGCATATGACAAAATTGAAAAAGAAATAAATGAAAGTACTAGTTTTAAAAGAAAAATAGATGATATTATAGAAGATTTAAAAGAATAGTCCATTTTGCTTGTTAGTAACTTGGGATAATTTATCAGACTTATCAACATGTTATTAAGTCTGATAAATATTAAGTGTATCAACTTTACATTAGTTATCCACATAATAACAGGTACTACTACTATTACTACTATATATTACTATATTCTTTCTATTTCAAGAGAAAAAAAGGAGGCCTATAAATTAATGAAAATTAAAATAGAACAAAAAGATCTATCCAGACATATCAACATGGCACAAAAAGGTATATCTGGGAGAACTACTTTACAAATATTAAACGGAATACTTCTGGAAACTATGAATGGTAAATTAAAATTAACAGGTACAGATTTAGAAATTAGTATAGAAACTTATGTAGAATGTGAAATAGAAGAAGAAGGATCAATAGTTATTAATTCTAGAATTTTTGGGGATATGATAAAAAAACTTCCTGATGCCCCTATATATATAAGTGTTGAAAATAATAATATAAATATAAAATGTGAGAACTCAGAATTTAATATTTTAGGAAATCCACCTGAAGAATATCCTGATTTACCTATAATACTAGAACAAGATCATTTTGAAATTCAAAAAGACTTGTTTAAAGATGCAATAAAAGAAACAGTTTTTGCTACAATACAAGATGAAACAAGACCTTCTTTATCTGGTGTATTACTAGAGATAATGGATGGTTATATATCTTTTGTAGCATTGGATGGATATAGGTTAGCTCTTAGAAAGCTACCAATTGATACAGATAAAAATGTTAAAATAATAATTCCTGGTAGAGCTTTAAACGAAGTTAACAAAATATTAGAGGAAACTGAAGAAATGCTCAAAGTAGCTATTGCTCCTGGTCATGTAATATTTAATTTAGGTGAAACTGTAATTTATTCTAGACTTTTAGAAGGACAATTTTTTAATTATAGAGAAATTATTAGAAAAGAACATAAAACTACTGTTATGATAAATAAGAGAGAGTTTCAACAAAGTTTAGAAAGAGCATCCCTTTTAGCAAAGGAAGAAAAGGCAAATCTAGTAAAATTAATTATAGAAGATGGAGAAATAGAAATAAGATCCAATTCTGAAATAGGAAATGTAAATGAAAAGTTAGTTGCCAACATAAGTGGAGAAGATATCAACATAGCATTTAATTCTAGATATATTTTAGAAGGTATAAAGATAATAGATGCTGAAGAAATACAGCTAAATTATATGGGAAGTTTGAATCCTTGTATTATAAAACCTTTACAGGATGAAAATTATACTTATTTAGTTTTACCTGTACGTTTAGCTAAAGATGATTTTTAGGAGAGATAAATATGCAAAAGGTAAAAATAGAAACTGAATTTATAAAATTAGACCAAATATTAAAATTAGCAGGAGTGGTACAAACCGGCGGTCAAGGAAAAATAATGATTTCAGACGGCAATATATCAGTAAATAAGGAAGTTTGCACTAAAAGAGGGAAAAAGCTTAGAAAAGATGATATAATTGAAATAGAAGGATATGGATCACTTATTGTGGTATAATATTATTTGCTTTAAGGGGTGTTTTTTTTGCATGTAAAGAAACTTAGACTTATTAATTATAGAAATTATGATAATTTAAATATAGATCTAAATAAAAAAGTAAATATTTTCATAGGAAAAAATGCTCAAGGGAAAACTAATCTATTGGAATCAATATATCTTTGTGCGACCGGAAGATCTTTTAGAACAAATAGGGATAGAGAGATAATTAATTTTAAAAAGAATCAAGCTTATGTTGGGGCCAATATAAGTTTGGGTAACTTTGAAAAATTTATAGAAATAAAGATGGATAGAAATAAAACAAAGATAATAAGAGTAAATAAAACAGAATTAAAAAATTATAAAGAGCTATATAGTGGTTTGAATGTAGTTGTATTTTCTCCTGAGGATTTAAGACTAGTTAAAGAAGGTCCTCAGGAAAGAAGAAACTTTTTAAATATGGAAATTTCTCAAATTAAGCCAGTATATAACTATAATGTTAGTAGATATAAAAAGGTATTATTTCAAAGAAATAATATATTAAAGGCTAATAAATTTAGAAAAGATATATCTAGTATTTTAGAGATTTTTGATTTACAATTAATAAAACTAGGAACTGAAATTATCTTAGAAAGAAATAGATATATAAAAGATTTATCTGATATATCTAATAAGACTCATAAAAATATTACTTTATCTAAAGAAGATTTAAAGTTAAGTTATAAGACTAATATTGATATAATGCATAAAAAAGAAGATATGAAAAATAAATATTTAAGTGACTTAAAAAATAATATTAAAAATGACCTAGAAACAGGTTCCACTGAGTTAGGACCCCATAGAGATGATATGGATATGGAGATAAATGGCAAGAATCTAAAGACTTATGGATCTCAAGGTCAACAAAGAACTGTAGTTTTGTCAATTAAATTGTCAGAAGTAGAACTTATAAAAAGAGAAAGAGGTATGTATCCAGTATTACTTTTAGATGATGTATTTTCTGAACTAGATGAGGAGAGAAGAAAATATTTAATCAGATCATTTAAGGATATGCAAACATTAATAACAGTAACTGATGCCATAGCTATAAAGGAATTAGATAATATAGAAAAATCTTTATTTTATATAGAAGATGGTAATTTGATATGATTGGAGTAAGAGTATGATTATTCATATAGGAGAAAATAATTATATATATAAAAAAGATATAGTAGCTATATTAGATAGAAAGTCTGTTGAAGCAACTACTAATACGAAAATTTTTATTAACAAGTTAATAGAAGATAATTGTATTATAGGACCTATAAATCAATTTACAAAAACATATGTAGTAGTGTCATATGACAATAATACAACTATCTATACATCGAATATATCTTCAAAAGCATTACTTAATAGAAATATGTAAATTTATAATAATTGATTGGAGGATGTTGAATGCCCAATGGTAAAAATGAATTAAATGAAAAAAATAGACATTATACAGCACAAGATATTCAAGTACTTGAAGGACTTGAGCCAGTAAGAAAAAGACCTGGTATGTATATAGGTAGTACTGGACCTAGAGGTCTTCATCACTTAGTGTACGAGGTAGTAGACAATGGTATAGATGAAGCATTAGCAGGGATATGTGACACGATAAGGGTCACTATTTTTAATGATAATTCTGTAGAAGTAATAGATAATGGTAGTGGTATCCCAATAGAGATACATCCACAAACTGGTAAATCCACTGTGGAAACTGTACTAACAATACTTCATGCAGGTGGTAAATTTAATCACGGTGCTTACAAAGTATCTGGAGGTCTTCATGGTGTAGGTGTTTCTGTAGTAAATGCCTTATCAGAATGGCTTGTAGTAAAAGTTAAAAGAAATAATAAGGAGTATATGCAAAAATTTGCAAGGGGTTATGCAAAAACTGAATTAGAAATAATAGGTGAATCTGATTCTAATGGTACATCTATTCATTTTCTACCAGATAGTGAGATTTTTGATACTTTAGATTTTAGTTATGATACATTAAAAAATAGATTTAGAGAAATGGCATTTTTAAATAGAGCAGTTAAATTAATTTTAGATGATAAAAGAAGTGGCAAATATGAAGAATTTTATTATGAAGGCGGAATAAAGTCTTTTGTAGAGTATATTAATAGAAATAAAACTTCTATACAAAAAGATATTATATATTTTGAAGCTGAAAAGGATGATTCTACTGTAGAAATTGCATTGCAATATACAGATTCATATTCTGAAAATATATTTACTTTTGCAAATAACATAAATACTCCTGAGGGAGGTACTCATCTTTCAGGTCTTAGAACTGCTTTGACTAGGGTTGTAAATGATTATGGTAGAAAGTATGGATATATAAAAGAGAAGGAGTCAAATCTTAGTGGTGATGATGTAAGAGAAGGATTAACTGGTGTATTATCAGTTAAATTAATGGATCCTCAATTTGAAGGACAAACTAAGAGTAAATTAGGAAATAGTGAAATGAGAGGTATAGTTGAATCATTAGCCTATGATAATATAAGTATTTTCTTAGAAGAGAATCCTAAGGATGGAAAAATAATATTAGAAAAGGCAATATCTTCTCAAAGAGCAAGAGAAGCTGCTAGAAAGGCTAGAGACTTAACTAGGAGAAAAAGTGTATTGGATAATACAACTCTTCCTGGTAAATTAGCTGATTGTCAAAATACTGGTACTGAAAACACTGAGATATATATAGTGGAGGGAGACTCCGCTGGTGGTAGTGCTAAGCAAGGTAGAGATAAAAAATTCCAAGCAATACTACCCTTAAAAGGAAAAATAATGAATGTTGAAAAGGCAAGACTTGACAGAATTTTAGGTTTTGAAGAAATAAAGGCATTGATTACTGCTTTTGGTACTAGCATAGGAGACGAATTTGATATAGAAAAATTAAGATATGGTAAAATAATAATAATGACGGATGCGGACGTAGACGGTGCCCACATTAGAACATTGTTATTGACATTTTTCTTTAGATATATGAGAGAGTTAATAGAAAATGGTCATGTATTTATAGCTCAACCACCTCTTTATAAGGTTTCTAGAGGAAAAAAGGAACATTATGCATATAGTGATAAAGAATTAGATAAAGCTTTAGCAGAGTTTGGAAATAAAAATTATCACATACAAAGATATAAAGGTCTTGGAGAAATGAATCCAGAACAATTATGGGAAACTACTATGGATCCTAAAGGCAGAATCCTTTTAAAGGTAAATATAGATGATGCTGTAGCAGCTGATGAAATATTTACAACTTTAATGGGTGATAAGGTTCAACCAAGAAGAGAGTTTATAGAAACAAATGCTAAATTTGCTAAGAATATAGATATATAGGAGGTGGAATAATGGAAAATGAAAATGATAAAATAATAGATATTGATATAGAAGATGAAATGAAAAAATCCTATTTAGATTATGCAATGAGTGTAATCATGAGTAGGGCTTTACCAGATGTACGTGATGGGCTGAAGCCTGTTCATAGAAGAATCATATATGCCATGAATGAGCTTGGCATGAGTCCTGATAAGCAATATAGCAAGTCAGCAAGGGTAGTAGGAGACGTTTTAGGTAAGTATCATCCTCATGGAGATAGTTCAGTGTATAAGGCTATGGTAAGGCTAGCACAGGATTTTAATACAAGATATCCATTAGTAGATGGACATGGTAACTTTGGATCTATAGATGGAGATAGTGCAGCTGCTATGCGTTATACTGAAGCTAGAATGACTAAACTTTCTATGGAACTTTTAAGAGATATAGGAAAAGAAACTGTTGATTATAGACTTAACTTTGATGAAAGATTAAAAGAACCTGTAGTTTTACCTAGTAAGTTCCCTAATCTAATGGTTAATGGTTCTTCAGGTATAGCTGTAGGTATGGCTACTAATATTCCACCTCACAATTTAAATGAAATTGTAGATGGAATTGTTATGTTGATAGATAATCCAGATTCAACTATAGAAGACTTAATGACAGTTATAAAGGGGCCAGACTTTCCAACAGGAGCTCATATAATAGGTAAAGATGCTATAAAGTCTGCTTTTGAAACTGGTAGGGGCAAAATTAAAGTAAGAGCTTTTGCTGAAATTGAAGATATGGGTAAGGGAAAACAACGTATTTTAGTAACTGAACTACCATATCAAGTAAATAAATCAAGATTAATTCAAAAGATAGCTGATCATGTTAGAAATAAAAAAATCGAAGGAATATCTGATCTAAGAGATGAATCTGATAGAGAAGGTATGAGAATAGTTGTAGAATTAAAAAGGGATACCAATGCAAATGTAGTATTAAACAATCTATATAAACATACTCAGATGCAAACTACCTTTGGAGTTATAATGCTGGCTTTAGTAGATAATGAGCCTAGAGTACTGAATTTAAAGCAGATATTAACTTACTATATAGAGCATCAAAAAGAAATTATAATTAGAAGAACTAAATTTGATTTAAATAAGGCTGAAGAAAGAGCCCATATAGTAGAGGGTTTAAGAATAGCCTTAGATAATATAGATGAAATAATAAAAATTATAAGAGCTAGTGAAAATGATTCAGCTGCTAGAGAAAGTTTAATGGAGAATTTTGGACTATCAGAGATACAATCTCAAGCTATATTAGATATGAGGCTTAAGAGATTAACTGGATTAGAGCGTGAAAAACTAGATGCTGAATATGAAGAATTAACAAATGAAATTAATAAATTTAAAGAGATACTATCTAGTGAAGAATTAATATATGAGATAATAAAAACAGAGATAATAGAAATAAAAGAGAAACATGGTGATCTAAGAAGAACTAGAATAATGCCTTCAGAGGATGAAATAAATATAGAAGATATGATAGAAGAAGAAGATGTTGTAATTACATTAACTCACTTTGGATATATAAAAAGAACTCCAGAGTATACTTATAAAACTCAAAGAAGAGGTGGTAGAGGCATAATTGGCCTTACTACTAGAGATGATGATTTTGTAGAAAACTTATATATTGTATCCACTCATGATAAGATATTATTCTTTACAAATAAAGGTAAAGTGTTTTCATTGAAGGCTTATGAAATACCTGAGGGTAGTAGGCAAGCTAAGGGAACAGCTATCATAAACTTATTAAACTTAGATAAAAATGAGAGAATAAATGCTATGATACCTATAAGTAAAGATACGACTAAGGATAATTTAGTACTTATAACTAAGAATGGTATTATAAAAAAGACTAAATTAGAAAGCTATGAAAACATTAGAAAAAATGGAATTATAGCTATAAGCCTAAAAGAAGAAGACGAATTGATAGGTGTTAAGAAAACAGATGGTAAAAAAGAAATAATATTGGTAACTAAAAAAGGAATGTCAATTAGATTTGATGAAAATGATGTAAGAGCTATGGGAAGAACAGCAATGGGAGTAAAAGGAATTGATTTAAAAGAAAATGATGAAGTTGTTGCCATGGAATTAATAGAAGAAGATAAAAAGTTACTAGTTATTTCTGAAGGTGGATTTGGTAAAAGAACAGATTTAAAAGAGTACAAGACCCAAATCAGAGGCGGTAAAGGTCTTATAACATATAATATAAGAGAAAAGACTGGTGACATCGTAGATGCTAGAGTAGTGGCTGATGACGATGAAATAATGATGATATCCTTACATGGTACTATAATTAGAATTATGGCAAAAGATATATCAATAATGGGTAGATCTACTCAAGGAGTAACATTGATGAAAATGAAAAAGGATAAAGTAGTTGCAGTAGCAAAATATACAGTATAAAGGTTAAGGATATCTTTTAAGATATCCTTAACTTTTATATATGAATCATAGTTAATTGCTTTACATTAAATAAAATTTATTATAAAATTAAAATATACTCATATATAGGGGGGTTTTTTATTATGTCTTTAGATACTCAAGTGAAATTTAATGAAAAAGAAAACAAATGGTTTATTACACCTAATGGTGAAATAGATATATATACATCTCCTGACTTTAAAAAGGTTGTATTAGATGCTTTTGATAGTAGAGAAAGCGATATATTGATAGACTGTATAAATCTAGTGTACGTAGATAGTACAGGCTTAGGAGCACTAATATATATATTAAAGAAACTTAAAGAAAAGGAATATAAGATTTATCTAACTAATCTTAAATCAAATGTTAGAAAGATATTTGATATTACAAAACTAGATAAATTATTTATTATCAGAGGTGAGGCAGATGAATAATGATATTATAAAACTATCAATACCTAAAAAGCCTGAATATATTAGTATAGTAAGGCTTACTGCTTCAAGTATAGGAAATAATCTATTATTTAATATAGATGATATAGAAGATATAAAGGTTTCTGTAGGAGAAGCTTGTATAAACTCTTTAATAACAGAAGATAATGATCAAATATCTATTATATTTGAAATAGAAGAAGAAAAACTTATAATCAAGATATCAGATACTATTGAAAATATTTCTGAAGTTACAAATGCAAACAAAGAAAGAGAGCTTGGATTGTTAATTATAAAATCACTAATGGATGAGGTGAAGTTTACCAGTAATGGAATAGAAATGATAAAACATATAGAGGTTGATAATTAATGGCAAAAAAACAAGACGAAAAAGAAAATAAAGCTTTAAGCAAAAAAGAAATAAAAGACCTATTTAAATCTTATAGTATAAGTAAGGATAGCAAGATAAGGAAAATTCTCATAGAAGAACATATTTATATAGCTGAAATATTATCTAAAAAATACGCAAATAGAGGTATAGAATATGATGATATATTTCAAGTTGCTTCTATAGGCCTTATATACGCTGTAGATAGATATGATGTAAATAAGGGATTTGAATTTTCTAGTTTTGCTACTCCTACTATTATAGGAGAAATAAAAAAACACTTTAGGGATAAGGGTTGGACAATAAGAGTACCAAGAAGAATTCAAGAATTATCTAAGAAGATAAACAATGCCAAAGTATTTTTGGCACAAGAATTACAAAAATCACCTACTATTAAGGAAATAGCAGAATACTTAAATCATACTGAAGAAGAAATATTAGAATCTATGGAGGCTAGTAAAGTATATAGTCCTCAATCATTAGATCTAACTTATGATTCTAATAATAGTGAAAGAGATATAAATCTGGCAGATCTTATTGGAGAAGACGATGTTTATTTTGGTAAGATAGAGAATGCTGATTTCATATTAACTGCAATGGAAAAATTAGATGATGTAGAAAAACAAATATTAATAGAGCGATATTTTAATAAGAAAACTCAGGTATCCATAGCTGAGAGGCTTGGTATATCGCAAATGACAGTATCTAGGATTGAAAAAAAGGTATTAGGAAAGTTAAGAAAAGAAGTTGAAAAAATACTTGTTGTATAAAGTTTATAAGGGACAAATCTAAAGGCCTATATAATGTAAAGAAAGTTTTTATATTATATGGGCCCTTACATTAATAAAATAGTTTTAAAAAAGCCTTGACATTATTAGGCAAAGGATGTATTATATTAAGAGTTGGCTGTAAGACATACGAACTTGTGTGTCGAGAGAAGATTAAAAAAAGAATTAAAAAGAACTTCTAAAAAACAGTTGACAAATATGT
>CAZMMV010000026.1:0-19322 GCA_964567475.1 uncultured Tissierellaceae bacterium
CTATGACTCAAGCTAGAGGAAGTTTTACTATGGATTTCTTAAGATATGATGAAGTACCTAGTAATATTGCAGAGAAAATCATAGAAGATGCTAAGATAGAAAAAGAATAATAAATAATATAGACAATACTATGATTTTAAGATAGAATACATTCTAAACATATTAATGTGTTCAAGATATGTTTTATTTTACAAAGCTAAATATTTATAGTAAGATTAGTATTACAGTAAAATAAAATATTACAGTAAAATAAAGTGAAAATTTTTTAAAATAAAGTAAATATTATAATAAATAAGTTGCTTTAAATCAAAGGCAACTTATTTATTAGGGGGAAGGGCAAAGAAAGTCAAAGGCGGAGGAAGGTCAAAATGTCAGGATTAACTAATATCATAGAAAGATTTATCAAAGAATTATTAAAAGAAGCAGAAGATGGCATTATAGAAATACAAAGGAATGAATTAGCAGAACACTTTGAGTGTGCTCCTTCACAGATAAATTATGTACTAACTACCCGGTTTACTCCCTATATGGGATATTATATAGAGAGTAGAAGGGGTGGCGGTGGGTATATAAAGATAGTAAAAGTGGGTATAGATAGTAACGAAGACATTAGTAATATAATTATTGAAACCATAGGAGAAGGAATTACTAAAAATAAAGCCTATCAAATAATCAATACTTTTGAAGAAGAAGGAATAATAAGTGAAAGAGAAAGAGACATAATAAAAGCAGCCATAGGAGATAGAGCTATATCAAATACAGACTATAATAATAGAAATAAATTAAGGGCTGATATTTTAAAAAACATATTACTAATTCTTGCTAAATAGGAGGTTAAATTATGTTATGTGAATCTTGTAATAAGAATAAGGCTACAATACATTATACAAAGATAATAAATGGAAAAGCTAAAGAAAGACATTTATGTTCAGATTGTGCTAAAGAAAGTGATGATTTGGACTTTAATTTTACATTACCTTTTCATAAAATATTTACTGGACTTTTACAGTCCATAAGTGATGTAGAGGAAGACAATCAAAAACTGAAAAGCATCAACTGTCCACAGTGTGGTCTTGACTATAGACAATTTATGAATACTGGAAAATTTGGATGTGAGAAATGTTATGAAGTATATAAAGAGGATATAAATTCTCTTTTAAAAGATATACATGGGCATAATGAACATAAGGGAAAGTTTCCTAAAAGGCTTAAAGGTAAGATTCTTAAAAAAAGAGAGATTGATCTTTTAAAAGAAGAACTTAGAGAATCTATAGAAATAGAGGACTTTGAAAAATCTGCAATCTTAAGAGATAAAATTAAAAAGATTAAAGATAAGATTGAAAGCTGTGAGGAGTGATTAAAATGACTAAATGGCTAGAATCTACAGGTGAGGAAGAAGATATAGTAGTTAGCACTAGATTTAGAATTGCAAGGAATATAGGCAAATATAAATTTCCTAATTTTATAGATTTAGAAGAATCAGAAGCTATAACAGGAGAAATCTTGGATGCTATGAAAGATAATAAGGAAGATTATAAGTTTTACAGAACAAAAGATTTAAATCCTTTAGAAAAAAATATATTTATAGAAGAACATTTAATAAGTCCTAGTCTTGTAAAATGTGAAGATTATAGTAGTTTTCTTTTAAGAAAAGATGAAAAAGTAACCATAATGATTAATGAAGAAGATCATATAAGAGTTCAAGTTATTTTACCAGGATTAAATATTGAAAATAGCTGGGAAATAACATCTGAAATAGATGACTTACTAGAAGATAAAATAGATTATGCTTTTCATGAGCAATTTGGTTATTTGACATCTTGTCCAACTAATGTAGGTACAGGACTGAGGGCTTCAGTTATGCTTCATCTTCCTGGTCTAGTAATGACAGGTCAAATAAATACTATTATGGAAGGATTAACAAAGATAGGTTTAACTGTAAGGGGCTTGTATGGTGAAGGTTCCAAATCTTTAGGTGATCTTTTTCAGATATCTAATCAAACAACAATAGGAGAAAAAGAAGAAGATATTATAAAAAGATTAGATAGGATAGTTCATCAAATAGTAAACAGAGAAAGAAATACTAGAGAATATATTTTAAATAAGAATAATATAAATTTAAATGATAGAATTTCTAGGTCTTTGGGTATATTACACTATAGCAAATTGATGAGTACTAATGAAGCTATGTCTCATCTTTCTAATATAAAATTAGGTACAGATATTGGAATAATAGGAAATATAAATTCAAAAGATATTGTTAAGTTAATGATAGAAATACAGCCAGCTAGTTTGCAAAAAGACTTATACAAAGAACTAAATAAGGAAAGAATAAATATTATTCGGGCTGATAAAATAAGAGAAAAATTGACGAGTTTGGAGGGTAAAGAATAAATGGCTATGTTTGGAAGATTTACAGAAAAAGCACAAAGAGCAATATTATTATCCCAAGAAGAAGCAAAGGGACTAAAACATAATTATGTTGGTACGGAGCACTTACTTTTGGGACTAATAGGCGAAGAAGATGGAGTAGCTAGTAAGGCATTATTAGGATCTAATGTTACATTAGATGATGCAAGAGAAGAAGTTATTGATTCTATAGGCCAAGGGGACTATAGTGCAGATATTTTAGGATTTACACCTAGAACTAAAAGAATTTTTGAACTAGGTTTTTTAGAAGCTAGAAAATTGGGACACAATTATGTTGGTACAGAGCACTTACTTTTAGGTTTAATAGCTGAAGGTGAGGGAGTGGCCATAGTTATATTACAAAAGCTAGGCGTAGATATAAACAATTTAAAACAACTAGTCTTAGGTATGATAACAGAAACAAGTTCAAAGCAAGTAGTAAATAAAAAAGAAGGTGAGGAAAAGACACCTAATTTAGCTAAATATAGTATAGATTTAAATAAATTAGCAGAGGCAGGGAAAATAGATCCTGTAATAGGAAGAATGAAAGAAATAGAAAGAGTAATTCAAGTATTAAGTAGAAGAACTAAAAATAATCCAGTGTTAATCGGAGAGCCTGGAGTAGGTAAAACTGCCATAGCAGAAGGTTTAGCTCAAAAAATAGTAGAAGGAAATATACCTGAGATTATTAAAGACAAAAAAGTAGTTACATTAGATCTTCCTGGTATGTTGGCAGGTGCAAAATACAGAGGAGAGTTTGAAGAAAGACTAAAATCTGTAATGGAAGAATTAAAAGAAGCAGGAGATATAATATTATTTATAGACGAACTTCATACCATAGTAGGGGCAGGAGCAGCTGAAGGAGCTATAGATGCTTCTAATATATTGAAACCAGTACTTGCTAGAGGAGAATTACAAATAGTAGGAGCTACTACTATTGATGAATATAGAAAGTATATAGAAAAAGATTCAGCTTTAGAGAGAAGATTGCAAACTATTATGGTTGAAGAACCTAATATAGAAGATACCATAAATATATTAAAAGGCCTAAGAGATAAATACGAGGCTCATCATAGAGTTAAGATAACAGATGAAGCCATAGAAGCAGCAGCAGAACTTTCAAGTAGATATATATCTGATAGATTTTTACCAGATAAGGCTATAGATTTAATAGATGAAGCTGCATCTATGATTAGAATAAAGTCATATAT
Organism: uncultured Tissierellaceae bacterium; assembly: GCA_964567475.1. GTDB lineage: Bacteria > Bacillota > Clostridia > Tissierellales > Tissierellaceae > CAZMMV01. The sequence goes on from CAZMMV010000026.1 coordinate 3,621, forward strand.
TGCTCCAGATGATTTAAAAGATTTAGAGGAAAAATTAGAAAATTTACTTCAAGAAAAAGAAGAAGCAATAAATACACAAAACTATGAGAAAGCAGCAAATATAAGGGATGAAGAAAAGAAAATAAAAGAAGATCTAGAAAACAATAAAACAAAATGGGAAAAAGAAAAACAGAATGCAAACATGGTAGTCAAGTATGAGGAAATTGCAGAAATTGTTTCCGATTGGACAGGAGTGCCTGTTACAAAAATGACTACAGAAGAAAGTGAAAAACTTTTAAACTTAGAAGAAATTCTAGGTAAAAAGGTAATTGGTCAAAGGCAAGGGATAAGAGCAGTGTCTAGTGCAGTTAGAAGGTCCAGAGTGGGGCTTAAAGATCCTGACAAGCCGGTAGGTAGCTTTATTTTCGTAGGACCTACAGGAGTCGGTAAAACCTATCTAGCTAAATCTTTGGCAGAAACATTATTTGGTGATGAAGAAGCTATGATTAGAATAGACATGAGTGAATATATGGAGAAACATTCAGTTTCTAGACTTATAGGTTCACCACCTGGATATGTTGGATATGATGAAGGCGGACAATTAACCGAAGCTGTAAGAAGAAAGCCATATGCTGTAGTATTATTTGATGAAATAGAAAAAGCCCATCCAGATGTATTTAATATGCTATTACAGATACTAGATGATGGAAGGTTAACAGATTCAAAAGGTAGAACTGTAAACTTTAAAAATACAGTAATCATTATGACGTCTAATGTGGGAGCCACATCTATTAAAAAACAAAATGTACTAGGCTTTAGTGCAGGAGTAGAAGAAAATGTTGAAGAATATGAAAGAATGAAGGAAATCATAACTGACGAATTAAAAAGAACATTTAGACCAGAGTTTTTAAATAGATTAGATGAAGTAATAGTATTTCATAGTTTAGAACAAGATCATATAAAAGAAATAGTGGAAATAATGATAAAAGATCTTGAAAAACGACTTTTAAATATGGATATTAAAATTAAAGTTACAGATAAGACAAAAGAATATATTAGCAACAAGGGTTTTGATTCCACTTATGGTGCAAGACCACTAGAAAGAACTATAAGAAGAATGATAGAAGATGAATTAGCAGAAGAAATATTAAAAGAAAACATATCAAAAAAAGACACTATAATAATAGACTATATAGATGATAAATTAAAATTTAAGGTTGAATAGTTAAATAAACATAGAGAAGAGTCCAGGACTCTTCTCTATTTATGGGAGTGGTCATATGAAGAAAAAAGTACTATATGTATGTGAAGAATGTGGTTATCAAACCGGTGGTTACCTAGGAAAATGTCCTCAATGTAATACCTGGGGCAGTATAAAAGAAGAAGTAATAGACAAGAAAGCACAAGGCAATAAAGAAAGAAACATAGATAGAAAACCTATACAAAGATTAAATGAAGTTGTATCAACTAATAGTGATAGAATAACTACTAGCATAAATGAATTTAATAGGGTTATGGGAGGTGGTATAGTAAAAGATTCAATAACTATACTAGCTGCAAAACCTGGGGCAGGTAAATCAACATTACTGATGCAAGTCGCAAATGATTTAGCATCTATAGGCCATAAAGTTTTATATGCATCAGGAGAAGAAAGCGAGTCTCAGATCAAGAGTAGAGCAGATAGAGTTACAGAAAAAATTCATTCTAATGTATGGGTTATGTCTGACAATAGCATGGACAATGTTCTATGGAATATAAAAAATATAGATCCAGATATAATTGTTGTTGATAGTATACAAACATTTATTTTAGATGAATTTCCAGCTTCTAGAGCAGGTTCTCCTACTCAAACTATGGAGTGTGCCAATGCATTGGTAAATGTAGCAAAAAATCAAGGCAGACCTAGGGCAGTAATACTAGTGGGACAAATGACAAAAGAAGATGAAATGGCAGGGGTTAGAGCATTAGAACATTTAGTTGACACCGTACTAATTATAGAAGGAGAAAGTGGAGAAGAATTAAGAACTTTACTAACAACTAAAAACAGATATGGTTCCACAGGGGAAATGGGATTCTTTTATATTACTGATAAGGGAATGATCTCCATAGATAATCCTTCAGAATATTTTATGACTACTAGAGAACAAAATAGCAATGTACCAGGGAGTTCTATCACAGTTGTTAGAGAAGGAACAAGACCTATTATATTAGAAATAGAATCCTTAGTATCACCATCTTTTACACCATACCCATCCAGAATAGGAGAATGCTTAAAAAGAGAACAACTCAATACATTAGTATCTATTATAGAAGAAAGAGCTAGTATAAAGCTATATGATAAAAATGTAGTTATCAAAACTACTGGAGGAATAAAATTAAAAGAGCAGGCTTCAAACTTAGCAGTACTAACAAGCATAGCCTCTTCTGTTAAAGGAAAGGGCATAGCAAATGACACTGTCTTTATAGCAGATGTAGGCCTTACTGGTGAATTAAAAAGAGTCCCATCTCTTGAAGTAAGATTAAGAGAATTGGATAGAATGGGATTTAAAAGAGCATATGTAGCACCAAATAGTGGAAAAGGAATTAAAACTAAAAATCTAAAAATAATAGAATCTAAAACATTAAAAGATGTAATTAACCATGTTTTCAATTAGATAAATATGGGCTACTAAGTATAGCCCATATTAACTAATTGTTTATTTTAAACTAAACAAACCTAAAGTTTTGATAATATCATACTCTTTATTTAATATACTGTCTAAATTGAGATCTAAAGTATTAGATAAAGCTGCTAAATAAAAGATATAAGATCCTATTTCTTTATCAATAACTTCCCTACATTCCTCACATAGGTTACCTTCTACATGGCTTTTTACAGAATCTCTTATTTCTTTAAATGATTCCTTGTTATAATCTTGTCTAGTTCCATGTACAGATATACATCCACAAGATGTAACTGATTTTGCCACTGCTCTATTGATACGTGAATTATACTCATCAAGTTTTGTCATTATATCTAATATACTCTTATGTCTTATAAGAACTTCATCTACTTGTTCTTGAAAATTATTGCATAGAAATTTATTATTTTGATTATTCATATTGCTATTCATATTTTCACTCCTGTCAAAGAAATTATTTAATATATGTTATATTTTAATTATACTTATGAGGACAAGTAGTTGTCAAATATTTCTAGCGTGTTTTAAGAAAAAGAATTTTCTTGAAAAGAAATACTGAAAAATAGTTGACAATAAGAATAGGTCTATGATAAAATATAAACTTTACTTTTTGGGTATATTATTGTATAATAAGAGTTATAAGTAAATTAGGAGGTTTTAAAATGTTTAATATAGGTGATAAGGTAGTATACCCAATGCATGGTGCTGGCATAATAGAAGGCATTGAAGAAAAAGAGATATTAGGAGAAAAGAGAAAATATTTCATTATGAGAATGCCTATTGGTGAAATGAAGGTTATGGTACCGGTTGACAATGTTGAAGAAGTTGGAGTCAGAGAAATAATAAACGACGATGATTTTAAAAAAGTAATGTCTATATTAAAAGATGACAAAACAACAATGCCTCAAAACTGGAATAGAAGATACAGAGCAAACATGGAAAGAATAAAATCAGGAGATATATTTGAAATAGCAGCAGTAGTTCGCAATCTTCTGTTATTAGACATAGAGAAGGGATTATCTACTGGTGAAAGAAAAATGTTGAGTTCAGCTAAACAAATGTTATTATCAGAGATGGTCTTAGTTACAGATTCAGATGTAGAAAGTGTAGAGAAAATGGTAGTAGACGCTATAGAATTTGACGAAAATTTGCAAGAAATTGAAGATGGAAAATAAAAAAACAAATAAAAAGTAATTAAATCTGTTTACTTATCGATAAAAATGGTTATAAATATACTGAATAGGAGGTGAATTGATGCTTAATAGAATTTTAAAATTAGTAATTGGTTTGCTAGGTGCTGTAATGGGCTATAGCTTCACTACAGCATTTTTCACATTGAATATAATTGATTTATCTCAGGCAGGATGGGTAAAACTTGCAATACATGTAGGGGTTTCTCTATTGTTTGGAGTCGTTTTCTTTTTATTCTCATCAGGAATTATCAAAAAAGGTAGAAGGTTAGTTAAATCAATAGAAAGAGAATTAGAAAGATTTTCTGCATATGATATAGCTGTTTCTTCAGTAGGACTTATATTTGGACTTATAATTGCGTTTTTATTATCAGTACCCTTAAATAATATAGGGATACCTTATTTAGGTGTTATAGTTTCTGTGGTTTTATATGGAATATTTGGATATTTAGGTCTTACAATACCCCATAGAAATAAAGATGATATATATACAGCAGTTAAAAGTATGAAAAAAGGTGCTAAAGAAAAGGTAAAATATAATAGTAAATCTTGTCCTAAAATATTAGATACCTCTGTTATTATAGACGGTAGAATTGCAGATATTTGTAAAACTGGATTTATAGAAGGACCATTAGTAATTCCTGAATTTGTATTAGAAGAACTTCAACATATAGCAGACTCCTCAGACTCATTAAAAAGAAATAGAGGTAGAAGAGGCTTAGATATATTGAAAAAAATACAACAGGAATTAGATGTTGAAGTTATAATAAGTGATAAGAAATTCGATGATGTAAAAGAAGTAGATTCTAAGTTATTGAAATTAACACAATTTCTTAAAGGAAGAATAATAACTAATGATTATAATCTAAATAAAGTAGCAGAAGTACAAAGTATTCCAGTTTTAAATATCAATGAATTGGCAAATGCGGTAAAGCCTGTAGTTTTACCTGGAGAAGAAATGGTTGTACATGTAGTAAAAGATGGTAAAGAACTAGGCCAAGGGCTTGCTTACTTAGATGATGGAACAATGATTGTCGTAGAAAGCGGTAGAAAATTCATAGGCGAAACTATAGATGTAGTAGTCACTTCGGTTCTTCAGACATCAGCTGGTAGAATGATATTTGCAAAGCCCAAATCTATGATAGATAGAGCAGGATAAATTATATTGAAAATTAAATAGACTACAATAGGTATAGGTATATAGCTAGATTGCTATAAGCCTATACCTACTTTTATGTATATAAAAATAAAAAAATCTAGTTTTATATATATTTCTTTGGATATAATCTAAATATTGTTTATTGTTATATGAGAATGTGCTATAATACCTAAAGAGAGGTGATAGGATGTACAAAAACCACCATATATCTGTGATAATTGCAGCAGCAGGTATGAGCAATAGAATGGGTAGTAAAATAAACAAGCAATTTATTGGAATTAACGGCAAACCCATACTAGCTTATACAATAGAAAAATTTGAAAAGTGCAGATATATAGATGAAATAGTATTAGTGGCTAAAGAAGAAGAAATTGAATATTGCAGAAAAGAGATTGTAAAAAAATATAGATTTAAAAAAGTATCTAATATAATCAGAGGTGGCATGGAAAGACAAGATTCCATATATAATGGAATACTAGCCTTAAATGAAAATACAGATATAGTTTTAACTCACGATGGAGCTAGGCCCTTTGTAAAAATTCAAAACATAGAAGATGGAATAGAAGGGGTAATAGACCATGGAGCTTGTATAGTAGGAGTTCCTGTAACAGATACTATCAAAGTAGTAGGACAAGATAAGGATATAAATGAAACACCGCAAAGATCCTTATTGTGGGCAGCCCAAACACCCCAATGCTTTTTAAAAAGCATATTAGTAGAAGCTTATGATGAGGCTGTAAAAGACAACTTTTTAGGAACAGATGATAGTTCAATAGTAGAGAGAATAGGCTACAAAGTAAAAATGATAATGGGAAGTTATGAAAATATAAAGATCACTACTCCAGAAGATATAGTCATAGCAGAATCCTTGCTAAAAGACAAGAATTTAATTTATAAAAGACAAGGTTTATTATCTCAGAGTAGATAGATACAAGATATATAAATATCAACATAAATAGGTGATAAAATGAGAATTGGATTTGGATACGATGTTCATAAACTCGTAGAGAATAGAAAGCTAATATTAGCTGGTATAGATATACCATATGAAAAAGGTTTATTAGGTCACTCTGATGCAGATGTACTAATCCATGCAATAATGGATAGTATATTAGGTGCTTTAGCCCTAGGAGATATAGGCAAACATTTTCCGGATACAGATGATAAGTATAAGGATATTTCAAGTACATATCTTTTAGAAAAGGTGTGGAAAATCATGAATGAAAATGGATACGCTATAGGAAACATAGATGCAACTGTAGTAGCTGAAAGACCAAAATTAGCTCCATATATAGAAGGAATGAAAGAAAATATAGGACAAATATTAAAAACATCAAAAGACAATATAAGTATAAAAGCCACTACAACTGAGAAGTTGGGCTTTGTTGGCAAGGGAGAAGGAATGTCTAGTTACTGTGTTTGTCTAATAAAGAGATTGAAGCATAATAAGGAGGAAAATAAACATGAAAATGGCTAAAATGTATATGCCTACTCTGAGAGAAGTACCTTCAGAGGCGGAAATTCCAAGTCATAAATTATTATTAAGAGCAGGAATGATTAGAAAATTAGTTAGTGGAGTTTATTCATATCTTCCATTAGGATATAGAGTTATAAAAAAGGTTGAAGAAATAGTAAGAGAAGAAATGGATAATGCAGGAGCACAAGAATTACTTATGTCTGCTATTCAACCTAGAGAATTATGGGAAGCAACAGGAAGATGGGAAAACTTTGGACCAGAAATGTTTAGATTAAAAGATAGAAATTCCAGAGAATTTTGCTTAGGACCAACACATGAAGAATACTTTACAAATCTAGTAAAAGATGAAGTAAATTCATATAAGCAACTTCCTTTAAATCTTTATCAAATTCAAACTAAATATAGAGATGAGAAAAGACCTAGATTTGGTTTAATGAGATGTAGAGAATTTATCATGAAAGATGCTTATAGTTTTGATACAGATCAAGAAAACATGAATATAGCCTATGATAACATGTGGAAAGCCTATGAAAAAGTATATGATAGATTGAAATTAAATTATAAAATAGTACAAGGTGACACAGGAGCCATGGGAGGAAAGGTTTCTCATGAATTTATGGCAATGTCTGAAGTAGGAGAAAGTTTAGTAGCCTATTGTGAAAACTGCCAATATGCTGCAACTGATGAAAAAGCAGAAGTAGTTTATAAAATAGAAAGCACAGAAGAAGAGCTAGAAATGGAGAAAGTACATACTCCAGATATCACAACTATTGAAGCGTTGGGAGAATTTTTCAAAATAGACCTTAGTAATTTTGGAAAAGCCTTAGTATTTAATGTTCTTGGAAAACCTATTGTTGTAATTATTCCAGGAGATAGAGAATTAAATGAAACAAAATTATGTAACTATCTAGGAATTGGAATCCATGATTTAGAAATGGCAGATGACAATATGATACTAGATATTACAGGAGCCAATAAAGGTTTCACAGGACCAATAGGACTTAAAGAAGGAGTTAAATTAATAGTAGACTCCAGAATAGCTAAAATGAAAAACTTAGTAGTTGGAGGCAATGAAACAGACTACCATATAAAAAATGTTAATTATGGAAGGGACTTCAAAGGAGAACTAGTAGAAGATCTATTGCTAATTAAAAAAGGAGACATTTGTCCTAAATGTGGCAGCAAATTATCTATGGATAGAGGTATAGAAATAGGAAACATATTCCAATTAGGTACAAAGTATTCTGAAGATTTAGGAGCAAATTACTTAGATGAAAATGGTAAGGCTAAGCCTTTTGTAATGGGATGCTATGGTATAGGAGTATCTAGATCTGTAGCTGCAGTTGTAGAACAAAATCATGATGATAATGGAATTATATGGCCTTTGGTAGTAGCACCATATCATCTTATGATCACAGTGATAAACATTAAAAATGAAGAACAAATTAGCTTGGGAGAAAGTTTATACAAAGATTTAAAAGAATTAGGAATAGAAGTACTCTTAGATGATAGAAAAGAAAGAGCAGGAGTTAAGTTTAACGATAGAGATTTAATAGGAATTCCTATAAGAATAACTGTAGGAAAAAAAGCTGGAGAATCTATAGTTGAATACTCACTTAGAAAAGAAGACGACAGAATAGAAGTGGCTGTAGATGAGTTGCCTGCTTTGATAAAAGATGCCTTTGATAAAGAAGGCTTAGTTTTAAATATATAACAATATATAAATAAAAATAGTATTTATAATTTCAAATTATCCTTTTTTATTTTAAAATTAAAAAAAAGAAGGAATTAAGTTATTTTTGTAGTATGTATATAGTATGTATATTATGTATATTATGTATATCATTAATATACAAAAATATTAATAAAGGTGATAAGATGAATCTTGAAGAAGAGTTAGTATTTTTATGTAAAGAAACGATGGACATTCTTTATGCTTTCAAAGAAAAAGATATTATATCAGAAGAAGAATTGAAATTACACCTTACAAAAAAGAAAAAATTTATTAAAGAGTTTGATGATAAATACAAAAGAACTTGAAAAGAATTACTAGGCTTAAAAAGAATTAATAATTTGTTTTGATATATACTATCTTATAGCATTCATGAGCTTAAGATAGTATTTTATTGCAAAAATCACTATTGTAGAGTTTACACTTATTTGTTAGTGATATATAATATAAGGTAATTAAATTAGGAGGTGTAGGTTTTGAAAGAAATTAGATTAAGATTTGCTCCTAGTCCTACAGGATATCTTCATATCGGGGGACTAAGAACAGCATTATATAATCATTTATTTGCAAAAGGTAACAATGGTAAATTTATATTGAGAATAGAGGACACTGATCAAACTAGATTAGTAGAAGGTGCTTTAGAAAATTTAATAGAAGCCTTAGAGTGGGCAGGGATACCATATGATGAAGGAGTATTTATAGAAGATGGTAAAATCGTACAAAAAGGTGAATATGGACCCTATATTCAATCTGAAAGATTAGATATATATGGTAAATATGTAGATCAACTTATAGAAAGTGGCCATGCATATTATTGTTTCTGTTCAAAAGAAAGATTAGACGAAGTAAGAGAAGAACAAAAAACTAAGGGCTTAGTTCCTAAATATGATGGATTTTGTAGAAATATTCCATTAGAAGAAGCAAAAAAGAGAATAGCAGATGGAGAACAATATGTAGTTAGATTAAAACTACCTGCTAATCATGATGTTAAGTTTAATGACCTAGTAAGAGGAAATATTACTATAAATACAGATGACGTTGATGATCAAGTACTATTGAAATCAGATGGATATCCAACTTACCATATGGCTGTTGTAGTTGATGACCATCTTATGAAAATATCTCACATAGTAAGAGGAGAAGAATGGCTACCTTCTACACCAAAGCATGTATATCTTTATGAAGCTCTTGGTTGGGAAAAACCAGTTTATGTTCATTTACCAACAGTGTTAAACAAAGAAAGAAAAAAATTAAGTAAAAGACACGGAGATGTAGCAGTAGGAGACTTTAAAGCAAAAGGATACTTGCCAGAAGGCTTAGTAAACTATTTAGCATTAGTAGGATGGACTCCAGATAGCAACGAAGAAATACTGTCAATGGAAGATTTAGTAAAAGAATTTTCTTTTGAAAGAGTATCTAAAACTGGAGGAATATTTGATAGAGATAAATTGGACTGGGTAAATGCCCATTATATTCGTGACCTATCTGTGGAAGAACTTGTAGAAAAGCTTACTCCTTATTTAGTAAAATCTGGATTTATAGAAGAAGATTTTGCAAAAGAAAATCAAGAATGGTTAGAACTTTTAGTTGCTACTGTTCAAGAATCATTGCATACTTTAGAAGATATAGTGGAAAAATCAAGATTTATATTTGAAAAAGAAGTAGAGATAGAAGAAGAAGATGCTCTTGAAATCATAAAGGGAGAACAAGTAAAAGATCTTTTACAAGCAATAAAAGAAGAATTAAATAATGTAGAAGAAATAGATATAGAATATGCAAAAGGATTTATGAAAAAAATACAAAAAGCTACAGGAATAAAAGGTAAAAATCTATTTATGCCTGCTAGAGCAGCTTTAACAGGAAGTCTTCACGGACCAGAATTTGTAAATGTATTAGTATTATTGGGAAAAGAAAACATATTAAATAGAATAGACCACGTAGAAGATAAATATTTATAAGATAATTATCTTTAAAGATTTTAATTTAAGATTATTGATTGAAAAGGAGGGAAAACATGAAACTTTATAATTCATTAACAAGAAGGAAAGAAGAATTTAAACCAATTGTAGATAAAGAAGTCAAGATGTATACATGCGGGCCTACAGTTTATAACTATATTCATGTAGGTAATGCTAGACCTATGGTTGTGTTTGATACTTTAAGAAGATTCTTTTTATATAGAGGTTACGATGTAAAATATGTAGTTAATTTTACTGACGTAGATGACAAGATAATAAACAAAGCCAATGAAGAAAATAAAACTACTAAAGAAATAGCGGATAAATATATTCAGGCTTTTATGGAAGATGCTAAATCACTTAATCTCTATGAAGAAGCTACAATACATCCTAAGGCTACAGATTTTATAAAGCCTATAATCGATTTTATATCTGCTTTAATAAAAAAAGAAGCCGCTTACAATGTAGATGGAAATGTATATTTTAATATAAAAAGTGCAAAGGACTATGGCAAGCTATCCAATAAGAATCTAGAAGACTTGATTAGTGGTGCTAGAGTCCAAGTTAGTGGAGAGAAAAGAAATCCAGCAGACTTTGCCTTATGGAAAAAAGCCAAAGTAGGTGAGCCTTCATGGGAGAGCCCGTGGGGTTTGGGAAGACCAGGCTGGCATATTGAGTGCTCCGTTATGTCCAAGGAGCTCCTAGGGGATACCATAGACATACACGCTGGTGGTGAAGACCTTCAGTTCCCGCATCATGAAAATGAAATAGCACAATCAGAAACATTAACAGAGAAAGCTTTTGCTAACTATTGGCTTCACAATGGAATGCTAAACATAGAAAATGAGAAAATGTCAAAATCCTTGGGAAACTTTTTACTAGTAAAAGATATAAAAGAAGAATTTGACGGAGAAGCACTTAGATTCTTTTTATTATCAGCCCATTATAGAACTCCTATAAACTTTAGCAGAGAGATAATGGCACAAATGGAAAGTGCAATGGAAAGACTTTACAATGGCAAGAAAAATCTAGAGTATCTTCTTGAAAAATCAGAAGATAAGCCTTTAAGTGAAGAAGAAAAAGAACTAGAAAACAAGGTAGATCTATTTAAAGAAGACTTTATAAGACACATGGAGGATGACATAAATACAGCAGGAGCTATTTCTTCCATATTTGAACTTGTTAAGTTTTCAAACTTAAATATAAATGAGAAAAACTCTAAAAACTTAATTCAAAAGATATACGATATGCTAATTGAATTGTCAAAGGTTTTGGGAATATTAAATAAAAAGGAAGAAATTCTTGAAGAAGAAATATTAAATTTAATAGAAAAAAGAAGTCAAGCTAGAAAAGATAAAGACTATAAATTATCCGATGACATAAGAGATGAACTAAAAGAAAAAGGAATAATTTTAGAAGACACACAAGAAGGAGTGAAATGGAAACGTATTTAGCCTATGGAAAATAACCTATTTAGAAATATAAACAGACAATTAAGTAAAGAGGATATAGCTATGCTATCTCCTCTTCAATTAGCGTATATAGGAGATGCGGTCTATGAACTCTTAGTAAGAACCTATTTACTTAAAGAAAACATACCAGTAAAAAAACTTCACAATACAACTATAAATTATGTAAAAGCAAAAGCTCAGGCACAAGCAATACATGCATTAGATGAAAAGTTAAGTGATGAAGAAAAGAGATTGGTGAAAAAAGGAAGAAATGCCAAGAGTAAGTCAATGCCTAAAAATGCTGATATGCTAGATTATAAATATGCAACAGGATTGGAAACATTATTTGGATATCTTTATTTAAACAGAGATGATATGAGAATAAAAGAATTATTTGAAGAAGTAATAAAAATAACAGCAACAAAGGAAAGGACAAATTAATATGTTGAAAGTAAAACTTTTAAGATATACTCCTGATGGAGAAAAATTGATAGCATCAGCTGCAAAGCTATGCTATTCTTCAAGTGGAATCACAGAAATAGAAGATAATTTAGACGAAGACAAAGTTGAGTCTTTTTTATCTTTACTTATGAGCTTAAATCATGAGAGCCCTATAGAACATGTTAGCTTTACTTTTGCTATAGAAGGTGTCTCAAGGACATTGACTCATCAATTGGTCCGCCATAGGATAGCTAGTTTTTCCCAACAATCACAAAGATATGTAAAACTAAAACAATTTGAATATGTTGTTCCTCCTGCTATAGAAGGGGATGAAAGGGCAAAAAAACTATTTCATAAAGCTATGGAAGAAGATCAAAAATATTATAATGAAATTGTAGATATTTTATATAAAAAACATTATAAAAAAAATATAGAAGAAGGATTTTCAGAAAAACAAGCTAAAAGCAAGTCAGAAAAGCAGTCAATAGAAGATGCTAGATACGTATTTCCAAATGCTTGTGAAACAAAAATTGTAGCTACTATGAACGCTAGAACATTGATTAACTTTTTTAGATTAAGAACTTGTAACAGGGCTCAGTGGGAGATTAGACAGCTTGCCATTGAAATGTTAAAAGAAGTTAAAAAAGTTTATCCTATATTATTTAAAAAGGTAGGTCCAGCTTGTTTAAATGGACCATGTCCAGAAGGCAAGATGACCTGTGGCAAAATAGTAGAAGTCAGAGAAAAATTTCAGGGGATGTGATCAAGTGAGTGAACAATATATTTCAGGGAGAAACCCTATATTAGAAATATTAAAAACAGATAAAGAAATTGAAAAGATTTATGTTTTAAAGGGAGAACTAAAAGGTTCTATCAATAAAATAATGGGAATAGCTGGAGATAAAAAAATTCCTATACAACATGTAGATAAAAATAAACTAGACTTGTTATCAGATGGAAATATACATCAAGGTGTAGTAGCATCTGTTACATCTTATGAGTATGTAGAGATTGACGCTATATTAGAAAAGGCAAAAGAAAAAAATGAAGACCCATTTATATTGATTTTAGATGAAATTGAAGACCCTCACAATCTAGGAGCCATCATAAGGACTGCAGAATGTGCCGGTGTACATGGTGTAATTATACCTAAAAGAAGATCAGCATCAATCAATCAAACCGTATATAAAAGCTCCGCAGGAGCTGTAGAACATATGCTAGTGTCTAAAGTTACAAACATATCAGATACCATTGCAAAACTTAAGGACAAGGGCTTATGGATTTATGGTGCAGATATGGCTGGAGAAAATTATTATTATCAAACTAAGTTAGATGGAGCCATTGGTCTTGTAATAGGAAGTGAAGGCAAAGGAATATCAAGACTTGTAAAGGAAAATTGTGATGTATTGGTAAAGATTCCAATGCTGGGTAAGATATCTTCTCTTAATGCTTCTAATGCTGCTTCTATATTAATATATGAAGTATTAAAGCAGAGACATGAAAAGGGATAGAAACAAGGAATATCTTTTTGTTGATGGATACAATATTATAAATTCTTGGGAGAGGCTAAGGGAATTAAGGGAAAATGATTTTGAAGGAGCTAGAGAAAAATTAATTGATATACTGGCTGAGTATAAACATTATTCAGAAATAGAAGTGATTCTTGTATTTGATGGACATTTAGTAAAGGGGAATAATGGTAGCATATCGAAATACAACAATTTAGAAGTAGTTTATACAAAAGAAAGTGAAACAGCAGATCAATATATTGAAAAAAAGCTAGATCAAATGGGGAGAGTAAAAAGAGTCAGAGTAGCAACATCTGATTGGGTAGAGCAACAAATAATATTAGGTAGAGGCGGAACTAGAATAAGTGCCAGAGAATTAGAAATGGAAATATTTGACCAAAAAGACTTTATGATACGTAAGGGGAATCTGGATAAGAAAAAGAATAACCTAGCAATTAGTCGATTAGATGGGGATATTGTAGAAAAACTTAATAATTGGTTAAAAAACAATCAAAATCTTGACTAATGCCTATAATTTAAATATAATTAGCTTGAATATCAAATCATAATAACTTATTATTTTGGGGGATGATAAGTAGTGCATTTAGTTTTATACAGAGGGATAGGAAAAACTGATTATAAAAGCATGACAGATGAAGACGTTGTGAAGATGTTCAATGAAGGGGATACATTTGCTCTAGAATACTTAATATCTAAGTATAGAAATTTTGTAAAATGTAAGGCTAAATCTTATTATTTAATAGGGGGAGATAGAGAAGATATAGTTCAAGAGGGAATGATAGGTTTATATAAAGCTATTTTAGATTATGATATAGATAGGTTGTGTTGCTTTAAATCATTTGCTGATATTTGTGTTACAAGGCAGATAATTACTGCAATAAAAACAGCAACTAGACAAAAACATATACCCTTAAATTCCTATGTATCACTTAACAAACCTATATATGACAATACACCTAATAAAACTTTAATAGATGTTGTTATAGAAGCCAGAATAACAAATCCAGAATCTCTAATTATAGGCAGGGAAAATTTAAAATTCATGAAAGAAAAAATAGAAGATGTTTTATCTGACTTAGAATTAGAAGTTTTAACTCTTTATGTAGGTGGCATGTCTTATCAAGAAATTGCTATAGAGATGAATAGATATCTAAAGAGTATAGACAATGCATTGCAAAGAATTAAAAGGAAATTAGAAGTTTTTTTATATTAATATGAAGAAGTTAACTCTTGACAATTTGAAAAGGAAATAGTAAAATGTTTAAAGTAGTCATTATAGTGCCCTCGTAGCTCAGTCGGTAGAGTGCTTGCATGGTAAGCAAGAGGTCACCGGTTCGATTCCGGTCGTGGGCTCCAAATAATAATATAAAAAACAAAAGAAACACCAGGGAGAGTTTACTAGCTAATATTTTAAAAGTAATATTAAATAAATAACAAATAATCTATAAATTAAGGAGGAATAAAAAATGGGTAAAGCAAAATATGAGAGAACGAAACCTCATGTAAACATAGGAACAATAGGACACGTAGACCATGGTAAAACAACATTAACAGCAGCAATTACAATGGTACTAAACAAGAAATATGGTGGAGCAGACGGAATAAGCTACGACAACATAGATAAAGCACCAGAAGAGAGAGAAAGAGGAATTACAATATCTACATCTCACGTAGAGTATGAAACAGAAAACCGTCACTATGCACACGTAGACTGCCCAGGTCACGCTGACTATGTAAAAAACATGATCACAGGAGCAGCACAAATGGATGGAGCAATCTTAGTAGTATCAGCAGCAGATGGCCCAATGCCACAAACAAGAGAACATATCTTATTATCAAGAAACGTAGGAGTACCAAACATAGTAGTATTCTTAAATAAAGAAGATATGGTAGATGACGAAGAACTAATCGAATTAGTAGAAATGGAAGTAAGAGAATTATTATCTGAATATGACTTTGACGGAGATGCAACTCCAATAGTAGTAGGTTCAGCACTAAAAGCAATAGAAGAACCAGAAGGTCCATGGGCAGATAAGATATTAAAATTAATGGATGAGGTAGATGCATATGTACCACAACCAGAAAGAGATACAGACAAACCATTC
>CAZMMV010000027.1:0-5927 GCA_964567475.1 uncultured Tissierellaceae bacterium
TTTTTCCTCCTCCACCAGGTGCGTCAACTACAAATGTAGGTACTGCATATCCTGATGTATGGCCTCTTAATCCTTCAATTATTTCTATACCTTTAGCTACTTTTGTTCTAAAGTGCTCTATACCCATTGAAAGGTCACATTGGTAAATGTAGTAAGGTCTTACTCTTATTTGAACTAATTTTTGTACTAAGTCTTTCATTATATGTGTACAGTCATTAACTCCTCTAAGAAGTACTGATTGGTTTCCTAATGGAATACCAGCATTTGCCATTTTCTCACAAGCTGCTTTTGATTCTTTTGTTATTTCTTTTGGATGGTTGAAGTGAGTGTTTAACCAAATTGGATGGTATTTACTTAACATCTCTACTAACTCATCTGTAATTCTTTGTGGTAATACTACTGGAGTACGACTTCCTATTCTAATTATTTCAACGTGTGGAATAGCTCTTAATTCTTTGATGATGTATTCTAATGTTTCATCAGGAACTAATAAAGCGTCTCCACCTGAAAGTAATACGTCTCTTACTTGTGGTGTATTTCTAACATATTCTATTGCTTTGTCTATTCTGTCTTTTGGTACTCCTGCATCTTGTTGTCCTGCAAATCTTCTTCTAGTACAGTGTCTACAGTACATTGAACATTGGTCAGTTATAAGGAATAATACTCTATCTGGATATCTGTGAGTGATTCCTGGTACTGGTGAGTCAGCGTCTTCATCTAATGGGTCTTCTAAGTCTGCTGAACCTACATGAGTTTCTGCTATTGTAGGAACTGCTTGCATTCTAACTGGATCGTGTGGATCTTCTGGGTCCATTAATGATGCATAGTATGGTGTAATTCCCATTCTAAACTTTTTCAATACTTCCCCTATATCTTTTTCTTCTTTTTCTGTTAAGTTAATTATTTTTCCAAGAGTTTCAACATCTGTGATTCTGTTTCTAACTTGCCATTGCCAGTCATCCCATTGGTCTTGTGTTACATCTTTCCATAGATCAATTTCAGTATAATGTCTCATTTGTATATCCTCCCTTTGCCGAACTCAAGTCCGGTTTTTTAAGTTTTTAGCGATCAAAATAATTATAAATTAAGCTATAATATTTAGCTGCTTAAAGGTATCGCCTCCCTTTGCATCTAAAATATTAATAATTAATAATTAACAAATTTTAAAACTTACTAAAACCTATTTTAATTATAAATAAGTTTTAAGCATATAATTTTGTAAACATTGTTCTTATTGTTTCTGATTCTCTTAAGATTTCTAGTGCTATTTCTGAATGGCCTTTTGTATATCCATTTCCTACCATCATTGTTATATCTTTTCCTACACCTTCAGCTCCTAAAGCTGCTTTAGTGAAGTTTGTAGCCATACTGAAGAAGTAAACTAATCCTTCGTCTTTACAGCATAGGATACTTGGCATTTCTGTATTTTGAATATTTACTACGTTAATTACTATGTCTGCCATTTCTCCATTAGTTGCTTCATATACTTTTTCATATATACCCACTGCATCTGTTGCATCTGCTTGAATATATGCATCTGCTAATTGTGCTTTTTCTGCTCTATCTGTAAACATATCTACACATACAACTTTACCTGTAACTCCTGCTCTTTTCTTTGCTTCATATAAGCATAACATTCCTGATTTTCCTGATCCACCTATAAGAACTACATTATCTCCTGGTTGAACTAGTTTAGCTGTTTGAGCTGGTGCTCCTGCAACGTCTAGTACTGATAATGCTAAGTTTTCTGGTATATCATCTGGTAAAACTGCATATATTCCTGATTCAAATAAAATTGCTTTACCTTTTATGTCTACTTGGTCTACGTCTTCTCTTACTTCTAATATTTCATCAATTCTAAGTGGTGTCAATGATAATGATACCATTGTAGCTATTTTGTCTCCTACTTTAAGATCAGTTTTACCTTCTAATGCTGGTCCTACTTTTTCAATTGTACCTATTAACATTCCACCTGATCCTGTAACTGGGTTTTGGTGCTTTCCTCTTTCTTCTACAATACCTTTGATTATGTTTTGGATTTCTTGTGAATCGCCTTTAGCTTGTTCTTTAATTTGTGTAAAACTTGCTGAGTCGATATTAAGTGTTTTTACATCTATAAGTATTTCATTGTCATAGATCTCCATATCATTATCAATTTTAGTTGCTGGTTGAGGTAATACACCTTTTGGTTCTAATACTCTGTGTATTCCATATTTGTTTCCTTTTTTCATATTCAATTCCTCCCTAGATTCTTGTTAATTTATCGTCATACCATTTATAGTTGCAATTCTTATGCCAAGTTTCTAAACTTTGCAGGAATTCTACAATTTAAATTATAACTGGTCGGTTAAGCTCTGTCAATGACAAGGTTAAAAATTTATCATGAAAAACTCACAATAAGAGTATTATTCATCTCCACAGCTTTATTTACTTATTTCATATATATTCCATGAATTTTCGCCTAATTTTCGGCAGTAGACTACAATACGAATTATAAATGTAACTTCTTTATTTTGTATTGTAGGGTTTGTCTTGGGATTTGTAGAATTTCTGCGGTTTTTGTTATATTGTTATCTGTCTTCATTAAAGCATCATTTATTAGTTGTCTTTCTGTTTCTTCTAAAATATCATTTAGGCTTTTGTTATTAGATTGATTTGTACTTTCTTTGTAGTGTTGAAATTTATAAGGTAAGTCTTTTACATCTATTGTCTCAACGTCCCTTATGCTTACTATACCCTCAATTAGGTGTTCTAACTCTCTTACATTACCTTCCCATTTATATTTTTCAAATATATCTAGTACTTCTGCCGATATATTCTTTACATTTTTATTGAATTTTTTGTTGAATTTGCTTATAAAAAAGTTAGCAAGAATGGGTATATCTCCTAGTCTATCTCTTAATTTAGGTATCTCAAACGATACTACATTCAACCTATAATAAAGGTCTCCTCTTAGTTGTTTCCTTTTTATTGCTTCTTCTGGTGGTATGTTTGTAGCCGCTATTATTCTTACATCTACCTTTGTTGTCCTGGTTTCTCCCACTCTTCTTATTGTATTATCTTGCAATACCCTAAGTAGTTTTGATTGTAATTGCATTGGCATGGAGTTAATCTCATCTAAAAAAAGTGTACCTCCATTGGCTAATTCAAACAATCCTGGCCTATCTTCTGCTCCTGTAAATCCACCTTTTATAGTTCCAAACAATATGCCTTCCAATAGGTTCTCAGGCAAGGCTGCACAGTTTTGAGTTATAAATGGATAATCTTTTCTTTTACTGGCATTGTGAATGGAATGAACAAATAGCTCTTTCCCTGTCCCTGTATCTCCTGATACTAAGACTGATACATCTGACTGTGCAGCCTTTAGTGTTAGAGCTTTTAACCTTAGCATTTCTTTGCTTTCTCCAACTATATCTATCAAGGTATACTGGGCTGATTCTTGATATTTGTTTTTTAATTCTTTATCTTTATTATTATAAAGTTTATTTTGAAGGTCTAATATCTGCTCTGACATCACTCTTACTGTGGTTATATCTTTTGAAATTTCCAATGCTCCTAAGATTTTTCCTTTAGATTTTATAGGAACAGAAGTATTTACAGTGGTGATCTTTTCTCCTTTATAATTTAGAAAGGTCTGCTCTTTTTTGTGTATGGCTTTTCCTGTTCTTATTACTGTTAAAAGAGTACTAGTCTTTGCTGTAAGAGATGGATATGCCTCTATTAAATATCTACCTACAGCTTTTTCTCTGTCTATTCCATCTATAGTTTGAGCAAAATTATTATAGTAAATTATTATTCCGTTTTTATCTATAATGTGTATTCCCTCTTCCATATAGTCTAGAATTTCAAATATGTTTTCTCTAAAAAACAAGTCATTCATAGTATTCCTCCCCATGCCAGTTTATCGGCAGTAATCGCCAAATATTAGGCACATGAGTCTGTGCCTAATATCATATCTAAATATCTTATCTAAATTTCAACATTAACTTTTCCAACTTCACCTATTTGTGTTCTTATTATATTTCCACCTATTCTTCTAAATTTATCTGGATCATCGCTTACATAGTATTGGTGACTACCATCTTCTATATTTTCATTTAAAAGTCCCTTTTCTTTTAATAGGTTTTTTGTTACTTTTGCTGTTTCATAAGCAGGGTTAACTAATTTTACACCATTTCCCATTACTTTTCCTATTGTATATCTAAGGGCTGGGTAATGAGTACATCCTAATACCAAGGTATCTATATTATGTTCTTTAAGTTCCAATAAATATTTTTTTGCCGCCACATCTGCCACATCTGAGTTTTCCCAACCTTCTTCTACTATAGGTACAAACAAGGGGCAAGGAACTCCTATGATTTCTGCTGTTGGCAAATCTTTTCTTATTGTTCTTTGATAGGCCTTTGAGTTTATAGTTCCCTCTGTTCCTATGACACCTATTACATTATTTGTAGTAGAATTCACTGCTGCTCTTGCTCCAGGTTCTACCACTCCTATAATAGGTATATCAAATTTTTCCCTAGCTTCTTCCAATGCTAAAGCCGAAGCTGTGTTACATCCTATTACTATGGCTTTTATATTTTTAGTCATTAAAAAGTTAATTGACTGAATTACATATTTTATTACAGTTTCCTTTGATCTGGTTCCATATGGTATTCTAGCTGTATCTCCAAAATATATGATATTTTCCCCAGGAAGTTGCTCTACAACTTCTTTAAGTACAGTAAGACCGCCTATTCCAGAATCAAAAACTCCAATTGCCCTATTGTCCACAAAATACCTCCTCCCAGAGTCTCACTCTCAATTATTAATTATTAACTAAAAGGATTAATATATTAGATAAGGGGCTAAATATGAGAGATTTGATTTAATTATCCCACTAAGAGAAAAAATTGAAAGAGTTGCAGGGTTTTAGCGAAGCGGTATTGCAACTCTATTTTTTTTCGTGTGGTGATAATTTTCAAATCACGAATTGTAGAACCCTTCTAATATATTAATCCTTAGTCTATTATAAATTTAATTTAATCTTCCATTGCTTCCATTGCTTCCATTTGTTTTTGTGCTTCTTCCATTTGTTTTTCCATTAATTCAAGAAAATCTATTGAGTTTTCTTTGTTTAACTCTGGAAGTTTTATTTTTATGTCTTTACTATTAATGTTTTTATTCTTTGTATTGAAGTCAATTTTAAAGCTTAGTAGGCCTTTCATGTCTTCTGGTTTTTCTTCCATTGTTTTAGCTATTTGTTCTAAGTCTATTTTAAAGTCTAAGATTCCTTTTGTTTCTACTATATATCCAGCTTTATTTACTGTATATTCAATAGATATTCCCTCTTCTCCTAAAATATTAATATCTTTAGTTTTTTCCATGAATTTATTAAATTCTTCTTTGAATTTTCCCATGTTATCTTCTAAGCTATCTGTAACTTCTGCCATTTCTTCTTTTATTTCTTTCTCATCAAGATCTTCATTTAATTTAAAGCTTTGCATATTCATTACAGTATCTATATACTCTACTATAAATTTTCTAGTTCCTTCATTATCCAATGTTGTATCTACTAATTCCTTTGTCAATTCTTTTAATGCTTTGTCATCTAATTTCAATTCATATACTTTAACTTTTTCTCCATTTACTACTTTTTCTTCTTTTAATTCTATTATTTCAAAAGCAAGTTTGAAATTTTTCTGTATATCTTTAACTAGTTCAACTATTTTAGGTTGAATTTCTTTCTGTAATTTTATCATTTCTTCAAAATTAACTTCTTGATCTTGTGATTTCATCATTTTGCCTATATCATAAATTATATATTCTTTATTCATTACTTCAGGACCCATCATACTTGTAAACATGGCTGGCATTTTTATAATGCTATTCATTTTTGATCCGTCCATATCTACATCAGACCATACTTCCATGTCCATGGATACTCC